>NZ_JBBECH010000054.1:0-37534 GCF_040881935.1 Saccharospirillum sp.
CTTTTAATACCACCCCAGGCCTGAGAAGGTCTGGGGTTTTTTTATGCCTGAGACTTCGGTTCGTCAAACGATGTCCCACCCTCAATGAAAATCCCGCGATCGAATCCTGACATCCTTGCTGGCTGCACCGAGCCCGTCGATGCGTTGTGCGATAACGTGTACCACATCATTATCCCAGGCTTTCTCTATCAAACCGGTCACCAGCACTAACTGTTCGGTAGTCAGCGCTTTGATGTATTGCTGTGCCTGTTGCAACCAAACGATGACATTGATGTTTCCGGTGTCGTCTTCCAATGTCACGAAAGTAACGCCCGCTTTGCTTTTGGGGCGCTGACGGTTGACGACCAGGCCCAGCACCCGGATCGGCAGCCGCACCCGGTCGGGTAGAGTCATATCAAGGCGCTTCGACAAAGCGGATATACGAGCTTGTTCAGCTTGCATCATTGGCAGCAGGTCTTTGGCGGGTAAGGTTTCGGGTATTATTTTGTCTTCACGCAACAAAGTAATGAGATGACGTCCCAGGGTTAGGCCCTGGCTGTGGTAATCCTCAATCAGGTTTTCCAGTTCATTCGGTGGCGGTAAGTGGGTTTGTTGTTCGGGTGTTTGCTCGAAGGCATTGGTTAACAGGGGTGTTTGCAACCGCAATGCTGAGCTCTCCCAGCGTGCCTGGTAGCGATGCTGACCGAGTTCGGCAAAGGCGCCGGCCGAGGCGAGTAGGTCAAGATCGGTCGTCGTAATACCGGGAATGTTTTCCAGGTCTTTGATGTGCAGAAAACCAGAGGCTGGCCTATGTCTGAGCAGGCTGTCTGCATTGCTTTGCTGGAAGCCTTTGATGCGACTGAAGCCTAACCGAATCGCCGTTTTACCGTTGTGCCATTCGAGCTGGCTGTTCCAGTCGCTGCTATTGATATTGACGGATAACACCGAAACATTATGACGCTGCACGTCCTGTATTAGCTGTGAGGCGGTGTAAAACCCCATGGGTAAACTGTTCAGCAGGGCACAACAAAATGCTTCCGGGTAATGGCATTTGAACCAGGACGAGAAGTAGGCAATGAGTGCAAAACCTGCCGCATGTGATTCCGGAAAACCGTACTCGCCAAAGCCTTCAATCTGGCGATTAATGCGTTGAATAAATTCATCAGGGTAACCGTTTTCGTGCATACGTTCGGTTAATTTTGAGCGTAATGCACTGATATGGCCGTTCTCTTTCCAGCTGGCCATGGAGCGCCTTAAATCATTTGCTTCGTCGGAACTGAAGCCAGCAGCGACCATGGCCAGTGCAATGATCTGCTCTTGAAAAATGGGCACGCCCAGGGTCCGTTTCAGCACCGGTACTAACGCTTCACTCGGATAATCCACCGCTTCTTTTTCGAGGCGTCGCAGGAGATAAGGGCGCACCATATCGCCATGTATCGGCCCCGGACGAACGATGGCCACCTGAATCACCAGGTCGTAGTAGTCCTTGGGTTTCAGGCGCGGAAGCATACTCATTTGCGCGCGTGATTCAATTTGGAATACGCCGACGGTATCGGCCCGCTGGATCATTGCAAAGGTGGCGGGATCGTCGCGTGGGATCTTCTGTAGTTTGATGGTTTCACCATGGTGCTGACGAATCAGATCCAGGGTACGGCGTACTGCGCTGAGCATGCCGAGTGCGAGAATATCCACCTTCATCAGCCCAACAGTTTCCAGGTCGTCTTTATCCCACTGAATAACGGTACGCTCGGGCATCGCCGCATTTTCGATGGGCACCAGGTCGGCAACGACGCCTTCGGTAATGATAAAACCACCGACATGTTGTGACAGGTGGCGGGGAAACCCGAGTATGCTTTCCAGTAAATGTTTGAATACGGCAATCTGATGCTCGGATAAACCCATGCCGTCCGCGATGATTTCTTCGATCCAGTTTTTGCTGCGATAACGCCAGCCATAGTTGGCAATTTTCTGGTCCAGTTGGCTGATGTTTAACCCCATTGCGCGGCCAATGTCGCGCAATGCACTTTTGCGCCGGTAGCTGATCACGGTTGCTGCCAGGGCAGCGCGCTTGCGGCCGTATTTCTGATAGATGTACTGAATCACTTCCTCGCGCCGCTGATGTTCAAAATCCACATCAATGTCGGGCGGGTCGTCACGACCTTCGGAAATAAAGCGATCAAACAGCAGCGATGCTTCCTTGGGGCTTACTTCGGTGATGCCCAGGCAATAGCAAACCACCGAGTTGGCGGCCGAGCCGCGCCCCTGACACAGGATGTTCTGTGAGCGGGCAAAACGCACAATGTCATAGACGGTTAGAAAATAATGCTCGTAATCCTTCGCGCGGATCATTTTCAACTCGCGCTCAATAGTGGCGTCGATCTCGGGTGTGCTGCCTTCGGGGAATCGCCGCGCGACACCCTGGCGTACCAGCAGCCGCAGATACTGTTCGGCGCTGTACTGGCCGGGAAGGATGTCTTTCGGGTAGCGGTAGCGCAGGGACTTGAGTGTGAAATCGCAACGGACGGCAATGCGCAGGGTTTCCTGCATCAGTTCCGCGCCATACAGGCTGTGCAGTTTATTGGCCGAGCGCAGATGATTCTCCGCATTGGGAAACAGGTAAGGCAGGGCATCAGCCAGGGTGGTGTTAAAGCGTATGGCTGTCAGGGCATCCTGCAGGTCTTTGCGTTTGGGTGTGTGCATGTGCACGTTGTTGGCGCAGGTGGCGGGCAGCTTGTGCTGCCGGGCCAGTTGTAGGGCGTGATCGGCGAGCTCGAAGCTGTTCTCGGTCAGCAGGTTTTCCACCAGCACCCAGCAGCGGTCTTGAAAACAGCGGGCGTAGTAAGCCAGCTGTTCGTCATCGTCACTGCGCCCCCGGGGTGACCAGAGGCACAGGCAGTCCTCAACATTGTGTTTGAAATCCTGGCGGGTCAAACGGTACTCGCCTTTGTCGCACCGCCGCCGGGCCCGGGTGATCAGGTGGCACAGTTGACTGTAAGCGGCTTCGGTGGGGGCGAGCAGCACAATCACCTGGCCGTCGAGACGAAATTCGGCGCCGATGATCAGTTTGATCGGCAGTTTCCGGTCTCTGATTACCCGCCAGGCTTTGACCACGCCGGCGACCGAGCATTCGTCGGTGATGGCCAGCGCCTGATAGCCCAGTTCAACCGCGCGCAGCACCAGCTCTTGTGGATGAGAGGCGCCGCGCAGAAAACTGTGGTTGCTCAGACAATGCAGCTCGGCATAGGGCAGTGAAGGGGTCATGTGTTATCCGAAAAAACCGGCCAGGCTCCAGTGGCCATTATCATGACGAGCGAGCCAGACCGTGTGCTGATGACGTGGGTGCCAGGCGCGGAAGTAATCGCGCCGGTAAGGGGTCAGCTGCGCCCATTGGCCCATCACAATGCGCTCTGGTCCGCTCAGTAACTGGTATTGCTGTGGTGTTACCGGTTGCTCGGTATCGGGTATCAGCACTGGCTGGAAGCGGGGTCGTGACGATTCTGTGTGCCCGCTGCGGTCGACCGCCGGGGTTAATCGGGTGGCGTATTCAGGCCTGGGGTCGGCGGTGGTTGCCAGGTTGTGTACCCGGTGATGGCCGAGACGCGAAACCAGCAGAGACAGCAAGCGGTCGGCATCGGCATCCGGGTAGGCGGTACCGAGCAAGTCACCGTTGGGCGCCGGGTCGGCGCGAAAGCGACGTGCCTGCAGCTGCAGGGTGAGCACCGGTGCGGGTAGCACCAGGCGTTCCAGTTGCAGGCTGATCAGGCTGAGCCATTCCTGGGCACTGCGTGAGCCCTGTACTGCCTGAATGCGCAGCCGCGTCGCGGGCTGGTTGCGGTGGGTCAGGCGCAGGTACAGGCTGTCAGCCAGACGCTGGCGCGCCTTCAGATAGTCTTCAAGATTCGTCAGCAGCCGTTTAACCGGGAACAGCAGGCTGGCGCTGTGCTCGGCTTCGTGGCTCAGCTCGATGCGTTCGTCAAAATGTGGCGGTATGTCAAAGCGATGTCCCAGGGTGTCTGGTGTTTCCAACGCTGAGAGCCGGGTCAACAGATCCGGGCCAAAGCGGTAACCAAGTTCGGCCCGGGGCAGTTGGCGGATATCGGCGTAGTGGTGTAACCCCATGCCTTTCAGCCGGGCGGCGTGTTTGGTGTCGATGCCCAACCGGGTAACGGTAATGGGGTTGAGTGCGTTGATCAATTGCTGCCGGTCGCTGCTGATGAGTGGTTGGTCGTTGATGGCCAATACCTGAGCAGCCTGGGCGGTATGGCCACAGGCCCAGCGGTAGTGGAAGCCACTGTGTTCCAGCCGCTCCCGCAGGGTGCTGATCAGAGCATCGAGACCCTGGTAGAGTCGCATCATAGAGCCGATTTCGAGGCTGAGACCGGAGGGCGGACACAGCCGGATATCGGCGCAGGCCTGATACAGCAACAGCGCCAGACGCTGCAGCTGTTCCCGCTCGGCCAGGGCATCGTAATGCGCGGTTTCGGCATCGGTGAGCAGGCAATAGGCGGTGGCGGTGTTCATACCGGGTCGCACACCCAGTGCAGCTGCCGCGCCGTTGCATTGTTCGATGCCGGATCGGCTATTGAGCAGCAATTGCGGTATGGCGTGCTCAAGGGTACCGAACTGGCATTGCAGCGCGAGCCGGGTGAAGTCGATGTAGAGCCAGAGTCGCGTGTCAGCCATAGAGGCAGGCCCCGTCAGGCTGCAGCGGTATGGTCACCGGCAGGTTGTTCAATGGCCAGCCGGCGCGTCGTTTGAGAATGTGCAGCCTCACCCGGTTGGCCTGATCGGCGCACACCTGAAGACGCAGCGCCGCGATTGAGGCTCGGTCACGCCAGCGTTCGGGGCGCAGCAGAAACACCGGCAACCGGTTGCTCTCGGCGGCCAGTTGCAGGCGCCGCATATGGGCGTTATCGAGCCGGTCGACCCAGGCGATGACGGCCTGGCAGCCACCGGTGCTCAGGCAGCGTTCCAGACTCCACAACAGGTCATCCTGGCGTGGGGCCTGACACAGTAATAGCCGGGACAGATCCAGCCCCCAGTGAGCCAGCCCTGGCGCATGCGGCTGGTAAGGCGGGTTAAACCAGACCTGCCAGCGACGATCCTCCTGACTCAACGTCGCCAGGTAGGGCAGCAACAACCTTAGTTCTCCCTGCCCCGGGCGGGCGTAGAGAATCTCGGTGACGGCCCCGAGCGGCCAGCCACCGCCGGGCAGCTCGGCATCCAGCGCCGCATAGCCGCTGGGAGCGGCATGAACACGCGCCATGCGCCAGTCGCTGGCGGACCAGAGCCGACCACTTTGGGTGAGGTCGTGCAGCAGAGACATGATAAGTCGCTCAATAAACTGTATGAATATACAGTATAATCGGCCGCGATCAGGATGCCAGTGGTTGATTCGTAATGATCTGTATCGGTGTTTGCTGACTCATGACACTAAGCCATCAGACCCGAGGCCACCAGACTCAAGCCTGACCCCATCAGCAGGGCAAATGCCAGGCGGCGCATCCAGAGTTCCGGTAAAGGCGGCCCGAACCGCTTGCCGATCAGGGTACCCAGTATCACCAGTGGTAGCCCAAACGCACAGATCAGTAGAACGTTCACTGAGTTTTGCAGAAAGGGTAACGCCAGGGCGATGCGAATCACCGAGGTGGCGAAAAAGGTCATCAGCAGGGTTAGTCGAATGCTGAGTAATGGCAGTGGCTGGCGGTACATCAGAAAGGCCAGTGGTGGGCCGTAGGTGGCGAACAGGCCGCCGAGCAAACCGGCGATGGCACCCGCTGTGGCAAACGCGAAGCGACCGTTTATGTCGGGCCGGGGTTTGGGTTTGAGCATCATCAGCAGGCAACTGAGTACCAGAGTGATGCCAAGCAGCATTTGCAGCAGGCTGAGGCCGCTTTGGCTAAAGCGGCTAAGCAGCCACAAACCCAGGCCGGTTAACGGTATGGCTGTCGTCAGCATGGCGATGACCGCCGGGCGATACACATGCTGGGTGTGGCCGCGCAGAGCGATGCCGGTGTTGGCGAGGCTCAGGGTGCTGGTGGCGAATGCCAGAAAGGCGAGATCGGCCAGGCCCAGTACGGAACTGAGCCCCATTACGATCAGGCCAAAGGCGAATCCGGTGACGGTCTGAATGTAACTGCCCAGAAAGAACAGGCCCAGTAGCAGGGCAGCGTTGGTGATGTCCATTGGTATAGTTTACGGGGTTCGGAAGGCGGCGGCGAGGTAGGATGTTACGGTCCGTTGAACCACAACCCACATTTTGTTCGATATCGACATTCGACGGGCTCCTATGCCTTACAGCGCGGATGCAGTTCGGAGTTCAGCTTTCCTTGGCACCTGACACTCAGCTGGTTGCGAATTCCAAAACCTGAGTTAAATCACTGGCAGCTAAATCGCAGACAATACGGCATGACTTTGCTAGCCTTGTCCGCCGCCCCAAACACAGACTGCGCATGAGCTTTTCCGACACTGATTTCACAGACGAGCAACAACGCATCATTGCCCATTCTGGTGGTCATGCGCGTATTGTGGCTGTGGCCGGGTCGGGCAAGACGGCGACGCTGACGGCTTACGTCAGCCGCCGCATCCGCGAGGGACTCTCACCGCGTCGCCTGTTAGTGCTGATGTACAACAAGACGGCACAAAGGGATTTCGCCCGCCGTCTGGCTGCACAGAACCCGGCCGGTACCCGTTTGCCGGAAGTACGTACTTTTCATTCACTCGGTTATCGCATTTATCAGCGCCTGGTTCAGGATGGTGACTTGCCAGCGTTTGACCGGACTCTGTTGTCCGACGCCCAGGTTGAGCCGCTGGTCTGGCGCATCCTGCGTGAGCTGGCTGATGATGACCAGGCCGAAGACATCCTGACCCGCAAGAAGAAATGGGTCGAACCGGCGCTTTCCTATTTTGAGCTGGTAAAAAGTAGTCTGAACTCACCCGAGGTGGTCTTTGAGCAGAGTCACCTGCCCGCCCAGTGCCGGATTTTCATTGAAGCCTTCGAGCGTTTCGAGCAATGGCGTCAGTCGGAGCGGCGGGTCACGTTCAGTGATCTGCTGTATGACCCGGTACGGTGTTTGAACAGCCGGCCTGACCTGGCTGAGCGTTTTGGCGGTCATATGCAGGAAATCCTGGTGGACGAATACCAGGACATTAACCCCATTCAACAGCGGCTGCTGGAGATTGTCCACGGCGGGCGCGGTCAGGTGATGGTGGTTGGCGATCCGGATCAGACGATCTATGAATTTCGCGGTTCGGAGCCGACGCTGCTGACCGAGGGTTTTACCGAGCAATTCAATGCGGTACACGACTACGAGCTTAGCTGGACCTTTCGTTACGGTCATCACCTGAGTCTGTTGGCCAACCATCTGATCGGTGCAGGACACCCGCATCCCGACAGCCGCACCCTGTGTTACTCCCATACCGTCACGCCGACCACCCGGGTGGAGCAGGTGCGCAGTGATGATGGCGCCAGCACGGCTCTTGGGTTGATTCAGCAGATTCGACAGCAGCGTCCGCTGAGCGATGTTGCGGTGTTGAACCGGCTGTGGGCCAACAGTGCGCGGCTGGAACTGCTGCTGATGGCGGCCGATGTGCCCTACCACCTTGATCACCATCAGACCGTCCTGGAACGGTTCGAGCTGCGCCCTTTCTGGGTACTGTTTGATCTGGCCTGCGGCGATTTCAGCCGCTATGACCCGGAGCGGCGTCGTCAGGCCTGGCAAACGCTGCTGACCCAGCCTTATCTGAAAATCCGCAAGGCAGTGATCGACGATCTGGTCAAACGACTGGCACCGGTGGCGGTGGATGTCGCCCGGCATCTGCGCAATGCCATTCCCGAATCGTTGTCGGGTTATCAGACCGATCAATTAATGGAGCGGGCGCGGCTGTTGCAGAAGGCTGAGGAGGCTAAGGTCAATGCCTCGGAATTGCTGAGCGGCTGGATTCGCGGAACGGACTATTACGCGGCGTTGAAAGAGTCGGCGTTTTCTGCCCAGCAGGTGGATGATCAGGTTGCGACTGTTAAGGCCTTTGCCCAGTTTGTCGCGGCGCAGGACTGGCCCGCCGCTGAAGCCTCACCCCGTTTGCGCCAGTGGCAGCAGCACCAGAGCGGTCAGAACGCCTCCGGCCAATCGCAGCAGGGTGTGCACATTACTTCCATCCACAAGGCCAAGGGGCGTGAGTGGCCGATCGTGATTCTGCCGGAGGTCAATGCCCGCTTTTACCCCTATCACCCCGAAGGCGACCTGACCCGGCCGACCTCGGAAGACAGTGAGCGGCGCCTGCTTTATGTGGCGATGACCCGTGCCCGTGAGCATCTGGTGCTGCTGACTCCGGCCGACCGCAGCGAACACCCGGACAGCCCCTTTGTTAACGAACTGCGCTGGCTAGGGTCAACCGACCTGGCGCATGCTTTAAATGACGGTAGCGCCGAACTGACACTGAACGATGCGATGGATACGCACATGGTCAGCCGTTACCTGAATGCCGTCGGATCTCCGCTCACCGTTCACTGGCAGGCGGCACCGCGCCCAATTGATACGGTTTCGACCACCCCGGTGAATATTGTTGAGCCCGATGCGCGGCGCGTGCGTCATCAGCAATGGGGTGTTGGCCGGGTGGTTCAACAGGACCCACAACGATTACGCATTCGCTTTGTACGTAATGGACAGGAGCGGACTTTCGATCGGGCTACGGTGGCGCCGTTTCTGGAGTGGTTGTAGAAATGAAGACGCGGGACATAGAGGGACGATGGACAATTAAAGACGTGAAACAATTAAGGACGTAGAACAATTAAAGGTGTGGAAACTCATTACACGTACCGCGCTTCTGGCGCTGTTGTCAGGGTGCGCTAGTGTGACCGTTGCAACCATAAGAGGGCTTTTAAGGCCTTTTTTGATGGATACTGACCCTCGCAAAATGCGCCCGACATTTGCCGACTGTCCCGTTATACTGGCGCCACATTTTTTCTGTCCGGAGTGAACTCTATGTTGTTAGCCTGGCTTGCCATTGTGGCTGGATTGGCGCTGTTGGTCTGGAGTGCCGACAAGTTTGTCGAAGGTGCCTCGGTGACTGCCAAATACGCCGGCATGTCGCCGTTGCTGATCGGTATGGTGATCATTGGTTTTGGCACTTCAGCACCGGAGATGGTGGTCTCGGCCATCGCCTCGCTGCAGGGTAACCCCGGCCTGGCACTGGGTAACGCCTACGGCTCCAACATTACCAACATTGGCCTGGTCATCGGTCTGGTGGCGGTTATTTCTCCTATTCGGGTGCAATCTCGCATCCTCACTAAAGAGCTGCCATTGTTGCTTGCCGTTATCCTGTTGGGTGGCTTTCAGTTGTTGGATGGTGAATTGAGCCGGTTGGATGCGTTTATATTGTTACTGGTCTTCTTGGGCATCATGGGCTGGTCGATTCTGCAGGGACGACAAAAACCGGCGGACTCGCTCGAAGCCGAGTATGTTAAAGAGATTGGCTCACACCCGATGAGCCTGACCAGAGCTCTCACATGGCTGGTTATCGGTCTGGTCTTGCTGGTGATCAGTTCGCGTCTGCTGGTCTGGGGCGCTGTCATTATTGCCCAGAGCTTTGGTGTCAGTGATCTGATCATTGGTTTGACCGTGGTGGCTATTGGCACTTCATTACCGGAACTGGCGTCGTCACTGGTGGCCATTAAGAAGAACGAGCACGAGCTGGCTCTGGGTAACGTGTTGGGCTCGGGCCTGTTCAACACTCTGGCGGTGGTCGGTATTGCCGCGGGCATTCATCCTTTGGCTGTGGATCCGGAAGTGCTGTATCGGGACTGGGTAGTGATGGCGGCGCTGACCGTTGTGCTGTTGATCATGGGTATTGGCCTGCGCGGACGTCAGGGGCGAATCAATCGCGTTGAAGGCGGCTTGTTGTTGCTGACTTATGCAGGCTACACCGGCTACCTGGTTTCGCTGGTGTTAAGTTGATCACATAACGGTTGAGAAGACGTGGTGAGTAGTGGCAACGGCACAACCGGTTCAGTGATCCTTGCGTCAGCTTTTGACGGCTAACAGGGCCCCAGCACTGATCATGATGCTGCCGGCAGTCCGGTTCAGCCGTTGCATGGACCGGCTGGACCGGGCCAGCTTGCGTGCTTTCGAAGCCCCCCAGGCAATCGCCATCAGGCCGGTCATTAACGCGACTACGGTCAACGCAGCAGCCAGCACAATGTCTGCATGACTGAGCCGGGTCAGATCCATGAAGGTTGGCAAGAAAGCAATATAGAACAGAATAACTTTGGGGTTGGACGCTGAAATCGCCATGCCCTGGAGCAGGCTAGTGCCGATACCCGAGCGTTTGACCGGGGTGTCACCTATTTCGGTCGGTGCCGGTGTTGTCCAGAGTTTCCAGCCAAGATAAATCAGATAGGCCGCCCCGGCATACCGAATAAGGGTGAACAGCGTACCGTAGTTTTCGGCAATGGCCGACAGACTGAAGCAGGCCAGCACCAGGTACAGTACATCGCTGATGACCATGCCAAACGCCAGGGCGGTGCAGGCCCGGGTACCCTGGCTAAGGGCGCGGGCCAGAATGGCGAAAATGCCAGGGCCCGGGGTAATGCCGAAAATAAAGATGGCAATAAAGAAGGTCAGAGCGCTGGTCAGGGTCATGTTGGTGCTCGAATAGTGGGGCGACACACTATTCTCGCAGTATCCCGAGTCGCCGTGAAGCGGTCTAAATACTTTTTTATTCGAGGATCCGAGCCTGATTTGTAGACCCGGCTGGCATTTTTTACCTTTGTTTCATGAAAAAATTCGGAAAAGACTTGGCGCACTCTCAGGTGCAGGTACACCGATTAAAACTTAGTAGAGTATCGATACCGTTAAAAGAGCGCCACTCTGGCGCGAGGCACGCGACGTTGGGCAATGTGTCGCCGAGCGAATTTATTCCGCTGGCGGCGCATCGTTCGCTGGTGTCATGAACAGTACCTCACCGGCCAGGCCTGGTTTTGCAGGCTGAAGAAGGCATTTTGCGCCAGTTGAATGCGAACCGTGGCCTGGAACCGGAAACTGGCGGTGTCGACTTCAAACTCGACGCGGTCTTCGGCCCGGGCGATGCCGGGTTTGAACGGTGGCTGCCAGTCCATGTCGAAGGCCTCCCATAAGGTGACCCGGGTTCGGATCTGGCCATTCAGGTCGGCTTCGGCGGCGTTGTTGATTTGCTGCATCAAGCGGCCAAGATCGAGCTCCAGCTCGGTTTCATCGCGCGGCAGGGCGCGGTTGACGGTCCAGCTCTCATTGCCGCACCAGGCGGTGAAGGACCAGCCTCTGGGTCGCTCGGTCGCACCGCGCACCGACAAAATCAGTTCGTCTTCACGATCAAAGCGATCACCAGCCAGGCTAGCGGCGCCAGCCAACGACACGGTTTCCCCAACCGGCAGAGACAGTTCGGCCATGCCCGGGATCAGCAGACGGTAGGGGCCGGTTTCGGGGTCGAGCGTCAGGGAATATTCACCGTCGTCCGCGCCACGGTTCAACACCCGTATTTCACCGCCCCGGGTCAGCAGTTCCGGCGGGTTGGCGGCAGCATCCACACGGCGGCTCCAGAAACCGGTGCGCCACTGGGTATCCAGTTCAACCCGGTCGGGCAATTGGCGGTAATCCACCGTGACTTCAAGTTCTTCGGTGTCGACTTTGTTAAGCGGGACAGAGCTGCAGCCAGCCAGCAATAACAGGCATAGAACCGCAATGGCGTGGGTGCGCATAAGCAATCACTCCCGAAGCAATTAAGAGTGTTGCCAGTATAGTGTTTTCATGACTGAAACACAGGCATGGCAGCTGCGGTTTACAGGCCGAATACGAACAGCGGTCAGCAGTCTGGGGTAATATGCTGCATCAACTCGTCACAGACAAACAGGAGTCACCCATGATCACTGAGGGACCCAGGAACGGCCCAACAATGGTTCTTGCCCACGGTGCCGGTGCGCCGATGGACTCGGAGTTCATGAACGAGATGACCGCCCGGCTAACCCGGCGCGGCGTGCGCGTCATCCGTTTTGAGTTTCCGTACATGGCTGAGCGGCGGGTGACGGGCAAAAAACGCCCGCCGGACCGGGCGCCCCGGTTGGTGGAATATTTCAACCAGGTGCTGGACAAACTGGGCGACGGGCCAGTCTATATCGGCGGGAAATCCATGGGTGGCCGTATGGCAACGCTGGTGGCAACCGGGCGTAATGTGGCCGGTGTCTGTGTATTGGGGTATCCGTTTCATCCGCCGGGAAAACCGGAGAAAACCCGGCTCGATCATCTGCCTGACGTCCGCTGCCCGGTGCTAATCTGCCAGGGCGAGCGTGATACCCTGGGCAATCGGGAGCAGGTCGAGGGGTACTCGTTGCCGAAGGCGATCACGCTGGACTGGTGCCCCGATGGGGACCACAGCCTGAAACCGCGCAAGGCCAGCGGCATTAGCCATGCCGATAACCTGGATCTGGCCGCCGATGCGATCGCCGGTTTTATCGGTGTTTGAGGGTCTTTTATCCTGTATTTACCGGTTTTTGACGCTACGCTTGGTAACGCTTTAGCGCCCCGGTTGTCTTTCATGCAACGCCCGGCACTGGTATTCTTGCCGGTCTGAGCTTCGGATCCGTGCCCGGACCCAAGTGAGACTAATCAGGGCAAGGGCCTGCGCGCGCAAGCACAGGTCTTACATTCTCAGGCTGCAGTACGCAGCCACCTCCAAACAGGAGCCTCTTATGAACATTGCTGCTCAACGCGTTGTATCCATTCATTATGAAGTGAAGGATGAAGACGGCGTTGTCGTGGATTCCTCCGAAGGGCGCGATCCTCTGGTTTATCTGCATGGTAACCAGAACATCATCCCCGGTCTTGAAAAAGCACTCGATGGCCTGGCCCAGGGCGATGCCTTCGACGTTCAGGTAACGCCGGAAGAAGCCTACGGCGAACTCCAGGATGGCCTGGTTCAGTCAGTGCCCATGGAATCGTTCCAGGGTGTCGAAAAAGTCGAAGAAGGCATGGTGTTTACTGCCCAAACTCAGGGTGGGCCATTGCAGGTCACCGTGACCGCTATCGAAGACGATACCGTGACCGTCGACGGCAACCATCCGCTGGCCGGCAAATCACTGAGCTTTAAAGGTGAAGTTGCTGACATTCGCGAAGCCACGGCGGAAGAGCTTGAGCACGGCCACGTACACCAATAAGCCAGTACAGGTTGTGATCGAACCCTGAGGGCGAAGGCGCCGGCTCTGATTGCCGCGCCGGATGCCCGTTTCAGGCGTTCTGTTTCCAGGCAAGCCGGGACCCTTCAGGGGTGCTCCCGGTGCGCCCTGACCATCAAACAACCCGCCTCTCAACTTTATTTTATGTTTATGGCGACGACCATGCTTGAACATCCCACTACCTCAGGTTAACAACAGTGTCGGTTAAATATTGGACGAGTGCGGTGCCCAGCGACACCGAATTGCGCAGCGCGTCGTTGCGCCACTGCCTTTGGATCGGCGTTTTTGCCTATGCTTTTTACACCCTGATGCTGGAAGTGACCGCACCGCCCAGCTCGGGTGCAGAAAAGTCACCCGCCCAGACCCCTATGTCGTCGCGCGCACCTGCCCGATGATCCGGCGCCTCCTGGCCTGGGTCGCTATCGCCGCCATGATTTGGCTGGTGTTTTTTACCGATGGTCAGGGTCTGGTGATGCGTTGGCTGGGAGCACAGGATCAACCCCATGTCTGGATTGTGCTTGGCACTGCTCTGGTCTACGCCATTGCGCTTTCTGTACCGTTTCTGCCAGCCGTTGAACTTGGCTGGCTGGTGATGGCGGCCTTCGGCCCTATCGGTATTCTCACCATCTGGGCGGCTACCCCACTGGGTTTACTGCTGGCGTTCAGCATTGGTTACTGGCTGCGCGAATGGCCGCAGCTACAACGGCTGCAACAGCGGTTCGAAGCCAGGGTCGCGGCGGCAATCAGCGATCGCCCGGGCGACAGAATGCTGCGCTTTGCCAGCGATAAATTGGCCAGCCACCCTTACATCGCTCTGGCGATTCTTGTAAATACACCTGGCAATTGGCTGATAGGGGGCGGTGGCGGCATAGGTTTGCTGGCAGGTGCCTCGGGGTTATATCACCCGCTTAAATTCGTATTGGTGTTGATTCCGGCCACGGGTGTTGTCGCCGTGCTAATGTTGGTTGGAGTTTATTCTCGCCCCGTCGGTTAATTCAAAAAGGAATTCTCTCGAGTTGTTGAAAGCCACAATAGTCAAGTATCGGCTGGCGGACAGGCCTACCCGTTAGCCGATACGGTTTCCTGACACTCACAACAACGGACTGGCCAGCTGCGCGAGGTTTTCCAGCACTCGTTTGTGGAAACGGCGCTGACGCCACTCGTTCAATTCCAGCCGATGGCAATTCTTTTTGTATTCGGCAACGACGGCGACCATGGCATTGCAGAACGCCGGGTCGTCGACCACCAGAGTGGCCTCGAAGTTTAGCCAGATAGAGCGCATGTCGAGATTGACCGAGCCGACCAGAACCAGGTGGTCGTCAATGATGACGCTTTTGGTGTGTAGCAAGCCGCCTTCAAATCGCAGTATTTCGATACCGTGGCTAAGCAAATCGTCGTAAAACGAGCGGCCCGCGTATTTGGCCAGATGACTGTCGATGCGTCGCGGTATCAACAGCGTGACTTCAAGGCCGCGCTTGGCGACGGACTTGAGTGCCTGCAGTAGAGAGTCATCCGGCACGAAATAAGGTGTGGTGATGATTACCCGGCGTTGGGCGTTGTGCACTGCGGTGAGCAGCACCTGCAGCAGAATGTCTTCATCGAAGGCAGGGCCGGTCGGTAGAAACTGCATCAGCGCCGGGCCGTTGCTGGCAGCTTCGGGCCAGCTTAAGGCCGTGTTAAGGCGGTGCCCGGTTTCCATTTCCCAGTCGAAGATCATGGTGCCCTGAATGATGGCGGCCATGGGGCCCTCGACCCGAACCATCACATCCACCCAGGGGCCAAAGCCGCTGTGTTTTTTGAACCAGTCCGGGTCGGCCAGGTTCATCGAGCCGTTGTAGGCGACGCGATTGTCGATGCTGATCAGCTTGCGGTGCTGACGCAGATCGATGCGCTGCAGGAACATACGCAGCACATTGGCGTGCAACACATCCAGTACTTCAACGCCGGCCTCGACCAGTTGCCGGTGTCGGGCGCTGTTCAAAAACCGGTTGGACCCCACGCTGTCGAGCATCACGTAGACTGAGACGCCGCGCGCCCGGGCGGTTGCCAGAGCGGCAAGCACCTCTTCGACCCGACCTTCGGGTTCCAGAATGTAGAACTCTATGAAGATCCAGTCTTCAGCGAGGTTGAGGTCGTCGAGCAGAGAGTCGAAGACTGCATCGGGTTCACTTAGCAATTGCCAGTTGTGGCCGCGCAGGGCTGGTAGCTTGAGGCTGCCGAGCGTCAGCTCCATGACCGGTCGCAGCGGCGCGCCCACCAGGGTGTTCAGTGCGTCGCGTTCGCTCACCTGCTCCAGCCATTGATTGTAAAACCGGTTTTGTACCATGGCGCGTTTGGCGCGCAACCGGCCCAGGTAGCGTTCGCCAAACATCAGGTAAAGGCCGAAACCGACCAGCGGCAGGATGTAGATCAGCAGCAGCCACGCCAGGGTGACACCCACACTGCGTCGCCGCATCAGAATGCGGAAACTCAGCGCGATCAGCAGCGCAAAATAAAGCCAGAGGCCCAGTGTCAGCAGCCAGTCCCAGGTCATGCCGTGTCCAGTATCGGTCGGGGTTCAGTGAGTGTCGGCCATTGTACGATGGGGCACAAGGTCAGGGGTAAAGCGGGAGGAGGAAATCAGTGTAAAACAGTCGACATGGAAAGCGTCAATTACTGGACGCTTTGACTGCCAAGAACCAGTTGGCGGGGTCGATCGGGTAGACATCCATCAGTTCGATAACCTGGTCAACTAGGGGGGAGTCGAATTAGTAATCCCATGTTGCCGAGTATCAGGGTGTGTTAGCGGGCCCGATCAGACCGCGCCAGGCCTGCGTGTAACCAGCGCACAGGAAGATGGCGCAGCACGGCAACAATCAGCCGGTAATTCCAGCCCTGAATCGACAGCACCCGGCCCCGTGTCAGGTCTTTGAACGAGCGGGCGACGACGGCGTCGGCCGACCAGGCGCGGGTGAGCCCCCGGCGCCTATAAAAACTGGCCGGATCAAGCCCCATGCGGGCATGGAAGTCCGTTACGGTGAAACCGGGGCATACCGCCAGTGCGCGCAGCCCTTCGCGGCGGTAACTCAGCGCCAGCGTCTCAGTAAATGCCCGCACAAAGGCTTTGGTGGGGCCATACAAGGCGCTGTGCGGTGTGGGTAGCCAGCTGGCCACCGAGGCCAGGTTGATGACCAGGCCCCGGGTGCGGAGCAGATTGGGCAGGGCGGCATGGGTTAGCTGCAGGGTACTCAGTACGTGCACATCCAACAGGGCCTGGTGGCGGGACCAGTTCACATCGCCAAAGCGGCCGTCGTCGGCATAACCGGCATTATTGATCAGGGCATCCAGCCGCGGCAGTAGCGTTACTTCCTGGATCAGTGCTTCGCGCTGATCGGCCTCGGCCAGATCGACCTTTCGATACTCGACTTCGATCGGGTATCGGTCACGCAGGCGCTGGCACACCGCAATCAGTTCGGCTTCGCGACGACCGGTTAGCAGTAAATGGTAGCCATCGGCCGCCAACCGATTGGCGTAAGCAGCACCGATACCGCTGGTGGCACCGGTTATTACGGCTAGGGGGTGAGTCATTGATGGCCATCCTTCGGGAAGTGGGCCTAGATCATGCCAGAGTGACATCGCCGGGCAAACTGATTGGCGGTCCACACCCTATTCTGTTCAGGGTGAGCCTGGCGAACTCCGCGTTCGTGATTCCAGTGACCCCCTGCTTTATACTGCGCCGCTTGCCAGCTACTGACACACAGGATTAAACCCATGGTGCACACCGACACTCCGAACCGGCCGCAGTGGCCCGGCTATCGCTGGCCGCACCTGTGCGACCTGACCCGGGCCCTGCAAGCCGAACCACAGTGGCCGCAGATGGATCGCTGGCTGGCGGCCCGGTTTCGGGAACGTAAGGCGTATGGTGGCAAAGACCGGCGCTTTTACAGCGACCGGTTGTTTCGCTTGTGCCGCCTGGCGGCGGTGCCGGTGATCCTGCAGCAAGGCTATGCACAGACCGACTCGGATGCGAACCGAAACGACGAGACGTGGACTGCTGTAACCCTGTGGCAGGCCTTCAGAGCCATTCCTGCGGTTGAACTCTGGGGCTGGCTGGTCTTGCTGGACGAGGTGGATGATCAGGCACCCCGAGAACTGACCGATGTAGCCGAGCGGCGTGCCTGGCTGGATCGTCAACGCGATGATGCCGACTTGCAGGCAGCGGTGCGTGGCTGGTTGAACAGCTGGCAGCCGTGGCTGGACCGTCGTATCGCGGCCAGCGGTTGGTCGGAAACCCAAGCGGTGCAGTGGCAGTCCCTGCAAATGACGCGTCCTCCCATCTGGTTGCGTGCCCTGCCCGGTAAGGGCGAGCAGGCAACCCGTTCATTGCACGCAGCGGGGCTAGAGTTGGTGGCACAGCAAGGCGATGTGCTGGCGCTCGAACCCGATACTCAGGTTACCAAAACCAAAGCCTGGGATGCCGGTTGGGTGGAGATACAGGATCGGGCCAGTCAACGCATTGTTGAGGCTGTCGCCGCCGCGCCCGGGCACCGGGTCTGGGATGTGTGTGCCGGTGGTGGTGGCAAGGCCGTGGCGCTGGCCAGCCTGGTGGGGGCAACCGGTGAGGTGATTGCGACGGACATCCGGGCTCACGCCCTGCAAGAAACCGAGCGCCGCGCGGCGCGGCAGAGGTTTACCAACCTGCATACCCAGCCGCTGGATGCCACCCAACCCGACGCGGTGGCCGCGCTGAACGCAGGGACCTTTGACCGGGTGGTGATCGATGCACCCTGTTCCGGTGCCGGTACCTGGCGGCGTAACCCGGACAGCCGCTGGCGTCTGACCGGCGACGCCATTCACACCCTGCAGCCGATTCAGGACCAGCTACTGGCTCAGGCCTCGGCGTCGGTTAACCCGGGTGGGTATCTGGTGTATGCGACCTGCAGCTGGCTGGTCGAAGAAAACGAAGACCGGGTCAGTCAGTTCTTGTCAGGCCATCCCGAATTTTGCGTACTGAGCCAGCAACTGGTCGGCGCGCCCGAAGACAACGCCGACACCATGTTTGTGGCAGTGCTGCAGCGGGCTTAACCCTCGTTGGGCGGTACCTGTTTTGCCTGCTGGGTTTTTAACGTTTTTGCCACTTTAATGGCGTGCTGAGGCGCTGCGCGGGCTTTGACTAAAATAGCGTTCTATAAACCTGTTTGCTGGTTATTAACGTAATCTGTTGATATCGCCAACCGCTTTGTTTGGAGTACGCATGTGCAAACTGTGGCCTTTGGCCTTCATCGCTTTGTTGTTCATTCTGGCACCGCTGCTGGGGCTCTGGATGCCCCTGGGTGCCTCTACCGCCCCCGATTTCAGCGATTATGGTGCCGGTGATGCCCGCAAGGAGGCCTTCTTTGGGTACATGGTTCCACTGATCGAGCAGGAAAATGACGCCATACTCAGCAGCCGGGCACGCCTGTTGTCCATTCAGCAGGAGGGCGCTCCCGGTTGGGCGGAGCGTCGCTGGTTGATGTTGCTGGCCGACCGTTACGAGCTGGCCGATTTTGACGCCACAGATCCGGCCCATCGCGCCCAGCTGATAAAACGCGTCGACAAGGTCCCGGCCTCGATTGCATTGGCTCAGGCTGCCAACGAAAGCGCCTGGGGTACGTCGCGCTTTGCCCGTTTGGGCAACAACTACTTTGGGCAATGGTGCTTTGTATCCGGCTGTGGTTTGGTGCCGGAGGCTCGCAATGAAGGCGCCAGCCATGAAGTGGCTGCTTTCGATTCAGTACAGGAGTCAGTTCGTCGTTACATGAACAACATCAACACCCACAACGCCTACGCCGACCTGCGCACCCGTCGTGCCTCATTGCGCAACGAAGGCAATGCGATCAGCGGCTTGGCGCTGGCACCGGCGCTGATCCGGTATTCTGAGCGGGGGCAGGAATACGTGAGCGAATTGCAGGCGATGATTCGTGGCAACGAGTTGCAGCAATACGATTTATAGTCGCACTGGTCAGGTGTTTTTTGCGCGTTTGGTGTGAACCATCTGGCGTGGCAACGGTTGCGTCGATGGGGTTCGCGCCTCATGATATGGGCTCTGTCTTCTTAACCGTTTTCCTACCCAGCCGGACGTGCCCAGGATGATTCAAGTTCCCCATATTGACGGTCTTAACCAGATTTTGCCCGAAGAACCCCTGTTAATGATGGGAGCCGGTCCGGTCCCCATTCCCGGTCCGGTAGCGGCGGCGAACGGCATTGTGATCAATCACCTGGGCGAGACCATGGCGCGCATCATCGATCAGGTGAAGCGGATGGGGCGCTATATTTTCCAGACCGAATCGCCCTGGCTGATGGGCGTAGCGGGGCCGGGGTCGGCCGCCATGGAGATGGCCGTCACCAATCTGGTGTGGCCCGGCACTCGGGTATTGTGTGTCTGCAATGGCTTTTTCTCCCAGCGCCTGGCCGAAATGGCCCAGCGGGCGGGCGGCGAGGTAGAGCGGTTGCTGGTCGATGAAGGGTGCAGCGCCGATGCCAGCCGCATCGAAGATATTCTGCAAAGCTTTCAACCTGAAGTGATGACCATCGTTCAGGGCGAGACCTCCAACACCACCCACAATAAAGACCTGGCCGCCATCGGCGCTCTGGCTCAACGGTACAACTGCCGCATCATTGTCGATGCGGTATGCACGCTGAGCACCATGGAATTGAACATGGATGATTGGGGCATTGATGTGGTGATTACCGGTGGTCAGAAAGGCTTGAGCTCAATTCCCGGCGTTTCCCTGGTCGCCTTTTCCGAGCTCGCCTGGCAACGCATTCTGCAACGTCCGGTACCGATGCCGCACTGGACGCTCGACGCCCTGCTCGCCACCCGGTTCTGGCATGAGGCTTCCTATCATTACACCGCACCGGTCTCCGGCCTGTTGGCATTGCATGAAGCCATGCGTTTGGTTTGTGAAGAAACTCTTGAGCGCCGCTTTCAGCGTCATCGCAAGAGCAGTCTGGCGTTGCAGGGCGGCATTGAGGCGTTGGGGCTGTCTCTCTATGTGCCCAACGCCGCCCGGCTGAACTCGGTGGTGGGTATTGCATTGCCCGACGGACTGGATTCGAAAGCGGTGTGCGCACACATCTCAGGTCACTTTCGGGTCGAGATCGCCGGTTCCTTTGGTCCGCCGATCGTACGCATTGGCCAGATGGGCGAGCAGTGCCGGGTGCATAACCTGTTTCGCACCTTGCACGCCTTTGGCTCCACCTTTAACGCTTTGGGCCACCCGGTGGACGTACCGGCCGGTATGGCCGCACTGGAGAATCGCCTGCAAGCCCTGTCGGCCGAAGAATAAGGCGGGCGGATGAGGCATTGGTGGGTAGCCGACGTGATTCTGACCGCCAGCGCCTGGTGGGCCAGTCAGCGGTTAATGCAGAGCCGCCGTTCGGCAGCGTTTCTGGCGGCCGTCTGTTTTGCGCTGCTGGGTCTGGCGTCCTGGGTCTATTGCATGGTGCAGGTGCTGGCATTTCCAGATGATCGAAAAACGAGGTAGCAGAATGAGGCAGGGTCGAACGGGAACAACACTGATGGGGGTTCTGGCCGCTTTGTTAGTCAGTGGCTCAGCGCTGGCGGAAATGTGTTATGACCGCAGTGTTCAGGGGCACCGTTTGGTGGTCGACAGCCATTTACACTTTCAGCCCTTCAGCGGCCCGCATCTGGATCATCAGGTGTTGGTTGAGTATCTGCAACGCGCCAGTGTGAAGTATGCCAATGTCTACGGCATCGGTCAGACTCGCATTGAAGACTGGGCCTGCCTGAACGGCGGCGACTGCAGTGGCAATGCGGTGATCGCACCGACCATGAAGAACGATTTTGTCAACGGCGTGAACATGAATGCCTACCCAAGAACCGGTGTGCAACTGCGCGCTTCAATGACCTTTCCGGATCTGCAGAACCCGGAAGGCATTGTCGATCGCATGGCGATTCTGGACCGCGAATTTCCCGGGTTGTTTCAGTGGATGGGCGAAGCCAATCTGGTCAAACAAGCTCTGTTTTCCTATGGACATGAAGCCGCCACCCTGGAAGACATCGCCAACTGGGCGCCGTTTATGGCGCAACTGGCCGAGCGCAATATGCCGCTGGCGCTGCATTCGGACATGGGCGATAACGAAGACGATTATGGCTATGTACCGCTGATGGAAGCGGTGCTGGAACAGTATCCGGACAACACCGTGGTATGGATGCACCTGGGCACATCGCGCGAGCAGATGGAGCTCGACCCGCAAGAACACGTCGCCGAGATGTCGCGGCTGATGGATACCTACCCGAACCTCTGGTTCGACATTTCCTGGAACGTGTTGTACGACGCTTATTTTCGGGATGCCGACCGGCGTGAGCCCTACGTCGAGTTTCTGAACCAGTATGCCAGCCGGATCCTGACTGGAACGGACCTGGTTGCCTCCAGCTACACCAGTTACAACGATTACCTGCGCGCCCTCGAACAAAACAGCTATATCAATCAGTACCTCGATAAGCGTGCTTTTCGCTACATCGCACTGGGGCAGAGTTATTTCGATCTGCTCGACATCGATGACGTTGCGCCGCCTGTTTGTTGATTGAGAGGGGAGCCGATGACTCCCGCTCGCTGGCAACAAACGCGTTATCTGACTTTACCGTTAAACAATAAGGAAACTTTCATGCGCAGCATGACACTGGCTCTCTTTGCTCTGTTTTTTTCCACCTCGTCCCTGGCCCATGATTACACCCTGAACTCATTATCGATCGATCACCCCTGGGCGCGGGCGACTGCACCGGGGGCACCCGTAGGCGGTGGCTTCATGAGCATCAGCAACACGGGCGACCAGGCCGATCGCCTGCTTGGGGGCTCGGTGGATTTTGCCAGTGAGGTTCAGATTCATGAATCAAGCATGGCAGGCGGCATGATGCGCATGCAGCATCTGCCCGATGGTTTGGTCGTACCGGAAGGTGGCAAGGTTGTGTTGAGACCGGGCAGTTATCACCTGATGTTTGTCGGGTTGCAGCGTCGCCTGGTGGAGGGCGAGCGTGAGACGGTAACGCTGATGTTCGAGCGTGCCGGCGAGATTGAGGTTGAAATTAGTGTTGCAGGGCCAGGTGAGCGGGGGCCGCATCAGGAAGGTGATGCCATGGAAATGGATCATGGCGATATGAGCCACGAATGAGGGCGTGTTGGGCTGACGCTGAGTCAGCCCGGTGCGCTGGTCAGTCGCGGAAGTTGTTGTACTGCAGCGAGATCTCGATGTCAGACTGCTTCAGCAGGGCCATGACCGCTTGCAGGTCATCCCGCTTTTTACCGTTGACCCGTACCTGCTCACCCTGAATCGATGCCTGGACTTTCAACTTGCTGTCCTTGATCAGCTTGATAACCTTCTTCGCCGTAGGCTGATCGATGCCCTGTTTGAAGGTCATGTTCCAGGAAAAGGTTTTGCCGCTGTGAACCGGCGTGTCTTCTTTATCGGCACCGGCGGCGCTGATACCCTGTTTAACGCAGGCTTTGGAGAACAGTTCTTCAAGTTGACGAACCTGAAAGTCGGATTCGGTTTTCAGTGTGACGACCAGGCCTTTTTGCTCGATGCTGGCCTCTACGCCGCGAAAGTCAAAACGGGTGGCCAGTTCCCGGTTGGCGTTGTCGACAGCATGGCGCAGGGCCACTTCATCGATTTCAGAGACGATATCAAAGGAAGGCATGGAGGTGTCCTTGTGTTAGATGGCTTCAGTGGCAGCAGTTTACCACAGTCGCCTATTCCAGCGGCAAGCGCGCCCGCTCATTGCGATTCTGCAGCGCATCCTTGCGGCCATCGAACAGTTGAATGGCAATGGGCGTGATCAGCAGCAAGCGATCATTGTGCAAACCAATGTAGCCAGCCCGGTGCTCTGTCATAAAGTGACCGTCGTGATGGGTCAGCGGTGACGCTTCAGACAGCTCAGTCAGGGCAATCAGGCCATTACCCAGCGGGTCACTCAGGGCCGCTTCGTCTTTATACAGCGCCAGCGCCGTGGCACTAACAACCAGAATCGAGCCACCGCGCAACCAGAGTTGCTCGGCGGGCTCGCCATTACTCAGGGTCAGGGTGGCGCTGTTAACAATGATATCGGAAGGACCGTATAGCATAATCGGGTTATCACCTAAAACAGGAATGGCAACAATACGGCCAAACCAGTTAGAGTCGCAACTGGCTTGAGCCCGTGTCAGGCACCGGGTGTCCCTTTCCGGGGTCGGCGTGAACCCGTCCATGGGGCCTAGATCGCAGCATCCTTGCTGCGAACTCCCCCGGAAAAGGACACCCGGCGCCTGACACTCGTTTGGTAGCAAACCTCATCTCAGTAAGAAATTTTAAGGAGAACGGCAATGGCTGTTCTGGTATTCCGTTTAAACGGAGTCAGCGATCAGGAAGCCGACGAAGTGCGTGATCTGCTGACCACGGAAGGCTTCGAGTTTTATGAGACCAGCGCTGGTCGCTGGCATATTTCGGTGGCTGCGATTTGGCTGGTAAACGATGACGACTACGTGGCGGCACGTGAATGTATCGACCGCTACCAACAGCAGCGCCAGATTGAGCAGCGCGCGGCGGTGCGTCAGGCGAGGGAAGAGGGGCGTGCATCGAGCTGGAAGGAACGGTGGCGAGATGAACCAGGAACACTGGTACTCGTCTGGATTGGTCTGGCGGTGGTCGTGGTGATTTCAATATGGCCGTTTTTTAATTGGATCCGGGGTTAGTGTCATGTGTTGGAAATTCTGCTGATTTAACCCGCTTACTGTCGAAGGGCTGTTGGGTACGCCTACTGAGGGCCGTTAGACCGCATGGACTAAAACGCCTGGAGCGTTTTAGCATGAGCGGAGCGAGCCCACAGGGTGAACCCCATGGATGGGGTTCATATCCGGTCTTCGAGTCTACATGGATGTATTCACGACGTGCGCTCAGTAGGCGTACCCGACAGTCCGCCCAGCACTGAAGTAACTGTTTCCACCCACAGCCTATTGCCCACGAGAATTTCCAACACATGACACGACACCACAGGCAAAAACTCAAAACGACCATAGTCAAGCCAGTGTAAACCACCCACGTCGTTCAGCCGGTGCCGTTGACCCGGACTGACAGCGCTCTAGAATCGATAGGCCGGTCTGCGGGCTGGTATTCGCTGATCGATTCAATCCCATGAATAAAACAGGCACGCCAATGGCTACCCAACACCCTCTGCTCGAATTGAAAGACGCCCTCCAACACCGGATTCTGGGGCAGCCGGAACTGGTCGAATCGCTGTTGCTGGCGCTGCTGGCCGATGGGCATTTGCTCGTTGAAGGCGCGCCTGGCCTGGCTAAGACCACCGCCATCAAAGCCCTGGCCGAAGGGGTGCATGGCGCCTTCAGCCGGGTGCAATTTACCCCGGATCTGATGCCTTCTGACATTACCGGCGCCGAGATCTACCGGGCCGATGAACATCGCTTCGAATTTCAGCCCGGGCCGGTGTTTGCCAACCTGGTGCTGGCCGATGAAATCAACCGCGCGCCTGCCAAGGTGCAGTCCGCCTTGCTGGAAGCCATGTCGGAGCGCCAGGTGTCGGTAGCCGGAACCACCTACCCGTTGGCATCGCCGTTTTTGGTGATGGCGACGCAAAACCCGGTTGAGCATGAAGGCACTTACCCCTTGCCCGAGGCTCAGTTGGATCGCTTTCTGCTGAAGGTCTCGCTTGATTACCCGGATGTCGGTATAGAGCGCGCCATTTTGCAGCTGGCGCGGGAGGAAGAAGCCCACCAGATTCGCAGCCTGCCACAAGTCTCACCGGAAGATGTCTTAGGTGCCCGCCGGGCGCTGAACGACATCTATGTGGCTGACGCCGTGACTGACTATCTGCTGCACCTGGTCGATGCCACACGCTCACCCGAGCGCTACAGTGAGGAACTGGCGGGGGTTACTGAATTCGGCGCCTCGCCGCGTGGCACCATTGCGCTCGACCGCTGCGCTCGGGCGCAGGCCTGGCTCGACGGTGATGACTTTGTGACTCCCGAGCAGGTGCAGCGTGTCGCCGTACGGGTGCTGGCGCATCGTCTGGTGCTGTCGCTGTCTGGTCAGGCGCAGGGCTGGGATGGTGTGTCCGTGGTCAATCATTTGCTCGAACGAGTGGCCGTCGGTTGATATGAACACAGCGGGCAGAGCGACACCCTTTACCGTCGAGGGCACCGACGTTGAACGAGACGAGTTGCTGGCACTGCGCTTTGTCGCGGCGGATCTCGGCCGGGTGCCGGTGCGTCGTGCATTGGGGTTGGGTGCCGGTGAGCAGCGCTCGCCCTACCGGGGCCAGGGCCGGGAATTTGTTGAAATGCGCCGCTATCAGCCGGGTGATGATGTGCGCCGCATTGACTGGCATGTGACCGCCCGCAAACAAGCGCCTTATGTACAAATTATGGAAGAGGACCGGCAGGCGGCCCAACTGATATGGGTGGATCTGTCCGACAGCCTGTATTTTGGCAGCCAGCGCGCGCTCAAGTCCGTCATGGCCTGCCACTGGGCCGCTTTTTTGGCCTGGCGTCTACTGGCGTTACGCCACCCCACCCGAGCGGTGATTACCGGCGTCGGTGATGCCCGCCCGATGATGCTGCGCCGCGCCAGCGACGTCGCCCAATTCTGCCAGCGCCTGGTGGACGCTCATGCCTTGCTCGCCGAACAGTATCGTCTGGGCACCACACCACCGGCCCCGAGCGACATCGCCTCGCTGTTGCGGCAGAATCCAACACTCTGGCTGGTCTCTGATCTGTCACATTGGCAGCCGGAAGCCCTGGCCGCCTGCTTGCCGCTGGCTCGAATCAACCGAACGCTGATTTTGCAACCGATCGACCGGCTCGAATCGGATCTGCCCGATGTGGGTGTATTGCAGGGCCGGGCGCGTGATCAGAGCGTACAACTCGATACCGGCTCGGCCTCGGTACGTAGCGCTCACCACCGGGCCTTTGAGCACCGCCAGGTCACCTGGCAGCGCTGGGCTCCCGGTCATCAGGCGACGCTGATCAGCCATTTTGTCCACGATTTCGACTGGGGGGAGGTGAACCGTTGGCCAATCCACAGCTGAACCCGGGCGACCCGGCACTGGCGACCTTGCTGGCGCAACTCGAAGCCAACACCGCGCCCGCAGTACCGGGGTTCTGGCCCCCGGCTCCGGCGTATTGGCTGGGTGTGATTGCGTTGATCATCGCGTTGACGGCTGGCATTTGGCTCTGGCGAAAGGGTCGAATGCGGCGTCGCTGTCTGGCGGCCCTTAACCGTCTGCGCCAGGAACCGGATGCCGAACGCCAGTTACAGCAGTTGCACATAGTGTTGCGTAACGCCGCTGCACAAAGTGCCAGTACCCATAGAACCGAATCGGCACCAGCCTTCGCCCAGTTGGTGCGGACCACCTTGAACCGAACTGAAGTGCCGGCCTGGGTGAACGCTCACTATCGGCCTAACGCCCGGGTCGAGATCGACTGGCACGAACCGCGCACCCTGATCAAACGGTGGTGCCGATGACGCTGGCCTGGTGGTGGATGCTGGCATTGATGCCAGTGCCCTGGCTCATCGCGCGCTGGGTTAAGGCGGTGGATGCCGGAGATCGGCTCGACCACCCGGTGCTGGCCCGCTGGTCTACAGGCCGTGCCGCTAAAGGCGGGCCATCATCGGTGCACAGCCGCTGGCTGTGGCTGGCCTGGGGTTTGGTATTACTGGCACTGGCGCGCCCGCAAACACTGGGCCCCTGGGTCGAACCCGAGCAACCAGCGCGAGCCATAATGCTGGTGGTGGATGTATCGCGCAGCATGGAAGAGCCAGATATGGAATGGGGCGGCCAACGCGTGCGTCGCTACCAGGCGGTACAACAGGTGGTGGGTGATTTTGCCCGCGAACGCCAGGGTGATGCACTGGGCCTGGTGGTGTTTGGCGAATTTGCCGATACCCAGGCACCGCTGACACCTGATGTTGAAGCCGTGCGCGACCTGTTGTTTGATGTCTTGCCGGGCATGGCTGGCGACAGCACCGCTATCGGCGATGCCCTGGGTTTGGCGGTCAAGCGTCTGCGCGACCAGCCGGTGACGGACCCGGTGATTCTGCTGTTGTCGGATGGGGAGAACAATGCCGGGGAGCTGGACCCTATGGCTGCCGCTGGAGCGGCGCGTGACAGTGATATTCGGGTACACACCATTGCTTTTGGACAACCGCGTAGCGGCGACTTTTTTGGTCTGATGCGGGGTGCGAGTGTGGATGTCGAGACACTGGGCCGCGTCGCCCGGGAAACCGGCGGTGAACTCTTTGTCGCGGAAAGTACCGATGAGCTGGCCCGGGTCTACGACCGCATCGACGCTCTGGAACCCAGCCCCCGGGCCGGTCAGGCCCAACGACTGGCGGCCGAATGGTTCTGGGTACCTGCACTCGCTGCCTTGCTAGTGGTGGTTGCCGGACAGCATGTTCGGGTGCCGCGTCGGCGGAGGGCACCGTCATGATCTGGACCCGTCCGTTGATCTTGCTGGCATTGTTGCCCTGGCTGGCCTGGAGCCTCTGGCGCTGGCGGCGACAGCAGCGCCAGGGTGGCTGGCATCGGCTGATGGATAAGCGCTTGCTGCAGCGTTTGAATTATCGTGGTGGCGCCCGCCAGCAATCGCTGGCGCAGGGTGCACTGCTACTGGCCGGGGTGTTGCTGATCGTCGCCGCAGCCGGCCCGGCAAGACCGCTGGCCGGAGGTACGACCTTGACGGCCGGCAATCTGATCGTGGTATTGGATGCAACCTTATCGATGACGGTCGAGGACACCTCACCGTCGCGCGCCATTCGCGCCGAGCGGCTGGTGCAGGGCTGGGCAGCCTCCGGCATCTTTGAACGCACCGCCGTGGTCGTTTATTCCGGTTCAGCGCACTGGCTGGTGCCGCTGACCCGCGACATCGAAACCCTGGCACTGCAGCTGGAGCAGATGTCGCCGTACCTCATGCCGCAGTTTGGTAACCGGCCGGAGCTGGCGTTTGAACGGGTGACAGAGCGGCTGAATACGCTACAGGGCCGCAGTCAGCTACTCTGGATCACCGATGATGCCAGCCCTGATCGGGTCGATGCACTGTTAGCCGCCCGGCCCCAGGTCGAGCGCTTTTGGCTGATGCCGATCGGTACCGAGTCGGGCGGGCCAATCCCCTTGCCGGATGGCAGCGGCTATCTGCAAGACGGCCGTCGTATGGTGTTGCCCACTCTGGACCGGGCCGGATTTCGGGAAATCGCCAGTCGCCTAAACGCAACGCTGCTGCCGATGGAGCAAACCGTGGAAAACCTGGATCTCAGCATCGACCGGGGCGCGGTCTCCACTGAACGCCAGATACGCGAATGGGGCTTCTGGCTGTTGGTACCAGTGCTGGTGCTGTTATTGCCCTGGTACCGGCGTGGCCTGGTGTACAGTTTGCCGTTTGTGCTGCTGTGGCAGCCGATCCCTGCGGATGCCGCCGGTTGGGCAGACCCGCTGCTGAAAAACCGTGAGCAGCGGGCTTTTCAGGCGTATCAGGAAGGTGACGTGGACCAGAGTCTGGCTCTGACCGACCGCCGGGATCTGGCCGCCCAACTGGCGTTTGAGCAGGGGGATTACGAGCGGGCGGCGGATCTCTGGCAACAGCTGGATGACGCCTCGGCGCACTACAACCGGGGCAATGCGCTGGCGCATCAGGGCCGCTTGCAGGAAGCGATCGACGCCTACGATGAAGCCCTGGCCCGGGCCGATCTGGACGCGGCCCGTTTCAATAAAGAGCGCGTTGCCGAGGCTCTGCAGCAACAGCAGGAGCAGCAAAAACAACAGCAACAGCAAAGCGAGCAGAACGAAGAGTCGGAATCACAACCGGGTGAGTCGCAAGACTCGAATCAACAGGGCGACCCGTCGCAGGAGCCTGACGGGCAACCGGGCGATCCGCAGCCACCGGGTGACGAAGAAACAGAGCAAAAAGAAGGCCGCGACAGCCAGTCGGCCGAACAACAAGACTCGGAAGCCGAAGGCGAACCCGACCCCGATCTGGAAGCACGCCGCCGCGATCAGGCGGTAGAGCAGTTGCTGAACCGGGTACCCTCGGTTCAGGGCCAGGTGTTGCAGCAAAAATTTCAGTATCAGTACCAGCAAGCCCCGACGGACGAGGAGCCCGATTCACTATGGTAAACACCGCACGACAGTGTCTGATCTCCTTGCTGAAAACCGGCGTTGGTCTCCGTGTTAGTGCGGTGCTGGTGACGTTGCTGCTGGTCAGTGTAGCGGCCTCAGCAGCGGTGACGGCGGAGGTCGACCGCACCCGTCTGTATCAGGATGAAACTCTGACGCTGACCATTCGTGCTGACTTTCCGGCCGCCACTGATCCACTGGATTTAACCGCGTTAAATACCCTGTTTCAGGTGGTGGACCAGTCGCAAAGCACCCAAAGCCGGTATTCGACTGCTCTGGGTCAGCAGCGCTGGCGCGAATGGCGGTTGCAGGTCAGGCCACGTGAAATCGGCACCCTGGCAATACCCAATTTTAGCCTGGGCGGTGAGCAGTCGAGCCCGATCATGATTACCGTGATGGACCCGGCCGACCGCCAGCAAGGCCTGCCCGAGGAAGCCGTTATCCTGTCGGTCTCGATTGACGATGACAGCCTCTACATCGGGCAGAGCACGATACTGACTGTTAATCTCGACTACCAGGTGCGCCTGCAAGGCAATTTTGCCCAGTTGGATCTCAGCGCATTCGATGCTGAAAAACTCAACGAAGACAACACCCAGACCACCCATGGCGGGGAGCCGTACCGGCGCTATCAACTGGTCTACCGGCTAACGCCGGAGCGGGACGGCACTCTGACGATTCCGGAAATCCGTTTTGTCGGGCAGTACGAAAGCAGTAATTACGGCCAGCCAATGCGCATGCACCGCATTCACCCAGGCATTGAGGTACAGGTGCAACCCATACCCGCATCGTACCCGGCAAACGCCGTCTGGTTACCGGCCGAGTCGGTTACCTTGGGCGATAACCTGGGCAGTATTGTCCAGGCTGAGGTTAATGAACATCTGGACTGGCAGGTCACGACTAGCATTCAGGGCCAGCCCGCGACCCAGCTCCCCGACCCGCTGGCGGCCCTGGCCGATGACGACTTTCGATTTTATCGCAACAGCCCGGAATTCAGTGATTCCAGCGGCCAACAACAGCGTATTGATCAGGCGGCACTGGTGTTTGCTGCGCCCGGAACCTACGACTTGCCTGCACTGCGAGTGCCCTGGTGGGATACCAACACAGATACGCTGCGCTACGCTGAACTGCCCGAGCGGTCCGTCCGTATAGACGGTATAAGCAATGAGGCCATGGATATACTGGCCGATCCGTCCCGGCTGAATGCAGAATCGCCCTCTGGCGAGGCCGACGATCTGAGCACCGATGCAGATTCAGACGCTGGCATTGTGGGTCTCTGGCCCTGGGTCAGTGCCAGTCTGGGCATTGGCTGGCTGGCCACGACACTGGTTTTTTGGGCCAGCCATCGTTACATGAGAAGCCGGTTGCGCGCTGCCAATGACACCCCAGTGGCAGAGACAATTCATGCGCAGGAGCCGGTATTGGATGAGATGGCCCAGGCTGCTCGTGGTGGAGATGTTGGTGCCTATCACGCAGCCTTATTACGCTGGCTTCGAACCCGGCCGGAACAAACCCACGGGAATCTGCGACTGCAGCTTGGCGAATCGGAGCAGGCCACATTGAAACAGATTGAGGCGTATTTGTTCGCCCGTCAACCAGAGACCGCAGCACCCGATCGCGCTGCGTTGGTAGCGTTGCACAACGCCGTGCAGGGACTGCAGACACCGCTCCGGAAAATGACAGTAGCGGATGTATTGACCCTGTACCCCTGAAACGATTGCATTGGCGTTATCTTTGGCTAATGTCTTAAAAACACCCATATAGAGGATTGCCTGTGCAGCCTAAACGGCCTTCCACAGAAGTGGCATCCACACCTATTGATCCATCGATGGTAAGACTGGTCACACTGCTCCTGGCAGCGTTGAGTATCGTTGTTTTTGCAGCTCTGGCCCGGTTTCTGTACCAGGCAGAAACGGAAAACATTCACCGTAATTTTTCGGCAGAAGTGGCGCAGCAGGCTTTATCGTTTGAGCGCGAAGTACTGTTGAATCTGGAAATACTGTTCGCACTCAATGCCTCAGTTTCGTTGTTCGACGTCGTAACTCCAGAACGATTTGATCAACTGACACGGGACATTCTGGCTCGTTCGCCGGCCATCTACGCGGTTGCCTGGGCGGAAATTGTAACGCTCGATACACTGGCAGCATTTGAAGCCCGCATGAACAATTGGCATCCCGGTTATCAGGTTACTGAGCGGAACGCCAATGATGAAGTGGTGGTAGCAACCAATCGGCCCCGATATGTGCCGGTGGTGATGATCGAACCGATGGTGACTAACCATGCCGCCCTCGGTTTCGATCTGGCCAGTGAGCCTCGTCGATTGTCAGCTTTGTTGCAAGCCCTGGAAACCGGGAAAATGGTGGCCACTGCTGGTATTAGACTGGTTCAGGAGCCAAACAATCAACGCGGTTTTCTGGTGTTTTCGTCTCAGACTTTTCCGTCATCAAACAGTGCAGAGCCCGGGGGCGAAGAACGTGTTGTGTTTGTGAACGGCGTATTTCGTGTCGGGGAACTGATCAACCAGTCTGTCGCTAATACCCTCAGTGAGCAGATGCAGGTGCAGGTGATTGACCGGACGCGGGGTTCCGGTGACATCTTGTACAGCAGTGAGCCGGACCTGAACGAGAAGTGGCTAACAACGCGCACCGTGGTACACGACTTGCCCAATGTGGCTGGTCGTCAGTGGAGTTTTGAAGTGACCCCGGCCGCGTCGCTTTATACTGAACGGCATAGCTATGTGTCATGGCTGGTACTGGGTTCCGGCACCGTGGTCGTGTTGCTGCTTGTGGTTTATGTATTGGTGACCCAGCGCCAGACGCGGGATCTGAACGCCGCTAAGTCCGAGTTGGAGCGCATTTCGCTGACCGATAGCCTTACCGGCCTCGCCAACCGTCGCCACTTTGATCAGCACCTGGAGCAGCAATGGGCACTGGCAGCACGCCAGCAAAGTTCACTGTCGTTGGTGATGATCGATATCGATAATTTCAAACCCTATAACGATGAGTACGGTCACCCGCAAGGCGATGCGGCCCTGGAACAGGTGGCCAAAGCGTTAGACACTGTCGCTACCCGTCCACTGGACCTGGTGGCGCGTTATGGAGGTGAAGAGTTCGCACTGATTTTGCCCGACACGGTTAATCCGGCCGAGATCGCCGAAACCTGCCGGAGCAAAGTGGAAACGCTGGGGTTGCGCTATGAGTATTCTAACGTGGCCCGTGTCGTGACCATTAGTGCCGGGGTTTGCACCCTGACACCGGCCGACGGATACAGCCTAAAGAACCTGAGTGAATGGGCGGACGATGCCTTGTATCAGGCCAAGGAGCGGGGGCGCAATCAAGTGGTCATTTATTCAGCCGAACGCGGCTTGCACCGGGATTAGTAACTCAAGCTTCGGTGTTTGCCTATGAGACTAGCGGCGGCTGCCGGGTATGCCCCTGTGGGGTAGTCCGCAGCAGGGATGCTGCGGCCTAGGCTCCATGGACGGATTCACGCCGACCCCACAGGGGCATACCCGGTAGCCGGTGCGGGCCAACACCTCTCAGGCGAACCGAACTCCGAAGCTTGTGTTAGTTAGCCACCGTCTGGTGGCCCACTGACTCTCTACATATTTCTGCGATATTCTCCACCCACCTGATACAGGGCGTGGCTGATCTGCCCAAGGCTGGCGACCTTCACCGTCTCCATCAGAGTCGCGAACAGATTACGGCGCGTTCTGGCGTCATCGGCTAGCGTGGTGAGAGCATTGGTGACCTGCTCTTTGTGCTGGTGCTGGAACCGCGCGACCTGTTCGATCTGTTGTTGTTTTTCAGCATCGGTCGAACGCATTAATTCGATCGGTGCTTCGACTTGATTGTCTTTTTTCGACAGAAAAGTATTCACGCCGATGATAGGCAATTCGCCGCTGTGTTTCTTGTGTTCGTACAGCATGGATTCATCCTGAATTTTGCTGCGCTGATACATGGTATCCATTGCTCCGAGCACGCCGCCGCGTTCACTCAGCCGTTCGAATTCAGCATAGACTGCGGCTTCGACCAGATCGGTCAGGTACTCCAGGGTGAACGCGCCCTGCATCGGGTTTTCATTCTGGTTCAGACCGAGCTCTTTGTTGATGATCAGCTGAATCGCCACGGCACGGCGCACGCTGTCTTCTGTCGGTGTCGTTATCGCTTCATCGAACGCATTGGTGTGCAGGCTGTTGCAGTTGTCAAACAACGCATAGAGCGCTTGCAGGGTGGTGCGAATGTCGTTGAACTGAATTTCCTGGGCGTGGAGGGATCGGCCTGACGTTTGAATATGATATTTCAGCATTTGCGAGCGTGCATCGGCACCGTAACGATGCTTCATGGCCCGCGCCCAGATGCGCCGTGCGACTCGGCCGATCACCGCGTATTCCGGGTCCATTCCGTTGCTGAAAAAGAAACTCAGATTTGGTGCGAAGGCGTTAATGTCCATGCCGCGTGCGCGGTAATATTCGACCAGGGTAAAGCCATTGGCCAGGGTAAAGGCGAGCTGGGTGATCGGGTTCGCACCGGCTTCGGCAATGTGATAGCCGCTGACACTGACGCTGTAAAAGTTACGCACGTCCCGTTCGATAAACCAGGACTGTACATCGCCCATTAAATGCAACGCAAACTCGGTCGAGAAAATGCAGGTATTTTGTGCCTGATCTTCTTTTAAAATGTCTGCCTGCACGGTGCCACGTACTTGCGTTAGGGTTTCGGCTGCAATGCGCTGGTAGATTTCGGCGTCAACCAGACGGTCGCCACTGACGCCGAGTAACCCCAGGCCGAGCCCGGAATGGCCTTCCGGCAAGTCACCCTGATAGCTGACTGGCGCATCACCTAATATGTCCTTGATGCGTTGCTGCGCGGCTTCCCATTCGCCGTTGTCGCGCAGGTGTTTTTCAATTTGCTGATCGATGGCCGTGTTCAGAAACATGGCCAGAATGATCGGCGCCGGGCCGTTGATGGTCATCGATACCGACGTCGTCGGCGCGCACAAATCAAACCCTGAATAGAGTTTTTTCATGTCGTCCAGGGTGGCGATGGATACCCCGCTGTTGCCGACCTTGCCGTAAATGTCCGGTCGTTCGGCCGGGTCTTCGCCATATAGTGTAACCGAGTCGAAAGCCGTCGACAGCCGTGCGGCGGGTTGGCCGAGCGACAAATAATGGAAGCGACGATTGGTGCGTTCCGGCGGGCCTTCACCGGCAAACATTCGCGTCGGATCTTCGCCGCTGCGACGGTAAGGGTAAACACCTGCGGTGTAGGGAAAGTGACCCGGCAGGTTTTCCTGGCCGCTGAACCAGACGCGTTCGCCCCAGTCGCGGCTGGTGTTGGCGCTGACTTTGGGAATGCGGTTGCCGCTCAGGGTTTGGCGGTAATTGTCGCCGGTAATAGCGTTGCCGCGTACCTGGTATTCAAAGGTATCGGTGCGCACCGAGTCCATTAACGCATCCCAACCGAACAGAGTCTTGCGGCTGTCTGGCTGCAGTTGTTGCAGGGCTGCGTTGTGGCGTTTGGCCAATGTTGTTTGGGCGTTATCCAGTCCGTCGGTCGCGACATCGGTTAAGGGTGCCAGACCATCCAGCCCGAGCAGGCGCAGGCTTTCATACAGATGCTGAACGGTGCGGGCGCAGTCGGCCTGGTTCTCTAATTGATCGCGCAGCGAACGTCCCTGCTCGGCAATTTCAGCCAGATACCGCTGCTGTGCGCCGGGAATTAACACATGAGCTTCGGGGTCGCCCTCGGGTAATGAGGCTTGCCATTGGGCGTCTGTTGCTTCGCTGAGTCGGCGGCACAGGTGATTGAATACACGGTTCACACCCGGGTCGGAAAAGTGGCTGGCAATGGTCGCGAACACCGGCAGCTTGGCATCATCGGATTCAAAATCGATGCGGTTGCGTCGCCATTGTTTGCGCACATCGCGCAGCGCATCACCGGCGCCCTTGCCATCGAATTTGTTGATGACAATCCAGTCGGCCAGATCCAGCATGTCGATTTTTTCCAGCTGGCTGGCGGCGCCGTATTCGGGGGTCATCACATAGCCCGGAAAATCGACCAGATCGACAATGGCGCTGTCGGACTGGCCAATGCCAGCGGTTTCCACAAACACCAGGTCAAACCCCTGGTGACTCAGTTCGGTGATGGCTTCCTGCAGCACTTCACTGGTCGATAAATGCTGGCGTCGTGTGGCCATGCTGCGGAAATAGACGTTGGGTAAACGCAGGCTGTTGATGCGAATGCGGTCGCCGAGCAGGGCACCGCCGGTGCGTCGCCGGGTCGGGTCGATCGCCAGTACCGCAAAGCGTTTATCCGGAAATTCGGTGGCAAAACGCAGCACCAGTTCATCGCTCAAGCTGGATTTTCCGGCACCGCCGGTACCGGTTAAGCCCAGCGTCGGTGCGCCTTTGTGGATGGTGTAGGGTGTTTTACGCCGGGCTTCAATGTCCGACAAAGCCCACGCCTGAATCAGATCCGGGTGGGCATCTTTGGGCAAGGATGTCGGCCGGGCATCACGGGCCTTCCGTATGTGCGCCACGGCATCGTCAATCATTCCCGGTAAACCCAGTTTCATGCCGTCGTTTGGGTGGTAAATGCGGGTGACGCCGTAGGCTTCGAGTTCAGCAATTTCATCGGGTGTAATGGTGCCACCACCGCCGCCAATGATGGCTATATAGCCAGCACCGCTGGCTTTTAGCCGGTCGACCAGATACCGGAAATACTCCATGTGTCCACCCTGATAGGAGCTGAGCGCAATGCCGTCGGCGTCTTCCTGCAGGGCGGCCTTGATCAGATCATCGACACTGCGGTTATGGCCGAGATGAATCACCTCGCAGCCGCGATCCTGAATCAGGCGGCGCATCACGTTGATGGCGGCATCGTGGCCGTCGAACAGGCTGGCGGCCGTGATGATGCGCAGCGGTGCAGTGTTTTCGTGACTCATAAAGCGTTTTCCCAGCGAGTGTCTTTGAGGTTATCACCCAAGGTTTCGGAGTTCGGTTCACTTCAGTGGTGTTGGCCCGCCCCAGATGCCGGGTATGCCTCTGTGGGGTCGGCGTTAATCCATCCATGGAGCCTAGGCCGCAACATCCATGTTGCGGACTTCCCCACAGAGGCATACCCGGCACCCGGTGCTAGTCTCCTGAGCGAACTCCGAAACTTGAGTGATAACGGAAGCATCAGTCGTAGTTGTAAAAGCCACGGCCACTCTTGCGACCGGTATAGCCCGCATCGACCATTTGAACAAGCAACGGGCAGGGTCGATATTTCGGATCCTTAAAGCCGTCGTACAGCACCTTCATGATAAACAGGCAGGTATCGAGCCCGATCATGTCGGCCAGTTTCAGCGGGCCCATCGGGTGGTTCATGCCCAGGGTCATCACCGAATCGATGGCCTCGGCTTCGGCGACACCTTCGTACAGGGTGAAGATGGCTTCGTTGATCATTGGCATCAGAATACGGTTGGACACAAAGCCGGGCGCATCCCGCACTTCTATGGGTGTTTTGCCCAGCTGTTCGCTGAGCGTTTTGATGGCATTGAAGGTTGCATCCGAGGTTTGCAGCGCCCGAATCAGTTCGACCAGTTGCATTAATGGCACCGGGTTCATGAAATGCATGCCCATGAAACGATCGGGCCGGGAGGTGGCGGCCGCCATGCGGGTGAGGGAAATGGCGCTGGTGTTGGAGGCGAACAGTGTCTCGGCCGGGCAGAGGGCATCGAGTTTGCGAAACAGGTCGATCTTGACGGCTTCGTTTTCGGTAATGGCCTCAACCACCAGGTCGCAACCGGCAAATACCTCGATATCGGTATTGGTGTGTAGCCGGGCCAGGGAAGCTGTGTGCTGATCGGATGCCAGCTTTCCCTTCTCGACGAACTTGGCCAGGCTACGATCGACGGCTTTAACAGCCGTATCGAGCTGGGCTTGCTGGTTATCGACCAATTGAACCGTTAGGCCACTCTGGGCAAACACCTGGGCGATGCCGTGGCCCATGGTACCGGCGCCCAGCACGCCGATGGTTTGAAGCCCACTGGTTTGAAGTGAGCCAGCACTGAAAGCAGTCGTCATAGAGGTTCCTGTGGTTAAACTGTAATTTTTATTGATCCCGAGGCTAGTTTTCGTTTACGTTAACGTCAACTTAAGGCGGTGAAGAGTACCAAATCTTTCCCGTAAACTCTGGCTAACAGCCGATGGTTGCTTTAGTCCTGAGGTTAGG
>NZ_JBBECH010000054.1:37634-95206 GCF_040881935.1 Saccharospirillum sp.
GGTTAGGTACACCCGGTAACTGGCACTCGATTGGTTGCAAACATTGCAGCTCAATATTGGTAACCTGCGACTTATTATCTGAAGACCCAGACTTTATGAACAAAGCGACTCCCGACCTGCAAACCTTCACCATCCGCGACCTGGCGGGCGAATTTGATGTCACTACGCGAACCATCCGTTTCTACGAAGACAGAGGGTTATTGACGCCGGAACGCGACGGTCAGCGTCGCATCTATCACAAACGCGACCGTGCCCGGCTGGTGCTGATATTACGCGGCAAACGTCTGGGTTTCAGTCTGGATGAGATCCAGCAACTGGTCACTGCCTACGAAACGCCGGAAGATGAAATCCCGCAACTGGAGCAATACTTACGCACCCTGACTGAACATCGCGAAACCTTGCTTCAACAAAAAGAAGACCTGGAAAAAACCCTGCAGGAACTGGAGCAGGCTGAGCGGGATTGTCGGGCGGCGCTGGCAAGAAAGCAGAGTTGAAATAATAACAGTGAGTCGCGCTGTATTCGGTAAAATCACTATCGTGTTGGATGAGGTTGCACTACCATCAAAGAGATGCTTGAACAGCACTAGATAGAACAATGAAGACAAATGAACTGATAGACGAGGCCGCTATGCTGCCAGTTGAGGAGCGAGCTAGGCTGATTGATTCGTTGTTGCGCAGCTTCAATCCGCCCGAGTCAGATATTGATAGATAATGGGCTGAAGTAGCGCGGCACAGATTGGAAGAATTACGCTCAGGGCAGCAAGTTGCAATCTCTGGTGAGAAAGTGTTTGATCGTGCCTGGGCGCGTTTGAATAAATGACTTTTTCGTTTTCTTAGATGCTCTATTTGCCAGCTTCATGATCATGCAAACACAAGGCATGATTTTCCAGTACTTCAATTACCCGGCAATGCTCCACCGTACCGCCTTCGCAAACCCCCACCATCCGTGACAGCTCCTCTTCCAGCGCCTGCAACCTGGCTAATCTGGATCTGACAGCAGTCAGTTGCTCCTCAGCAATGGCGTTGGCTTCATGGCAAGGTTCGTCGGCGTGGCGCGACAAGCGCAGCAGGGATTTAATGGCATCTGGCCAAACGACTGAACTGCGCCGTTCAGACGCTGCGATGCGATTGGCAATGTTGCTGTGATCGGCGCGGCGGTCTTGGTAAGTATTACCGCTAGCCCCTGGCCAGATCTCATCGTTGCGGCGCTGATGGCAGGGCTCTTTTTGAAGTCGAGTGTCAGTATTATTCGTCAGGCTATGGGTGAGTTGCGTCACGTGGCGATGCAGTAGCGCTTGGTACACCCAGTATTCGACACGGACTCTTGGCAACAAGGCATACTTCATCGCTGTATTACGGATCAAACCGCACCACATTAATGGGCGGCAGGTGCTTGGACAGGCATTTCCAGTGATCGCCCTGATCTTCACTGACCCACAAGTTGCCTGTTGTAGAGCCGAAAGCTAGTAGGTTGCCACTGGCGTCGATGTCTAGACTGTGGCGGTAAATCAAGTCGTAGGCGGGTTCTTCCGGTAGACCTTGGGTGAGGGTTTCGAAGTGTTTGCCGCCATCGCGGGTGCGGGTGACGACCAGTCTGGCGTCTACCGGGATGCGGTGTTCATCTTTGATTGCGGGTACGAACCAAGCGGTATCGGGTTGGGTCGGATGCACTGCGACGGCGAAGCCGAATACCGAGGGTGAGACATCGCTGATCTCGGTCCATTGGTGGCCGCCGTCTTCAGAGCGGAAAATGCCGTTGTGGTGTTGTATCCACAGGTGCTCCGGTGCCGCCGGGCATTGTACCATGCGGTGCGGGTCCTGTGAGACAAGGTCGTAGGCCAGTTCCGGCGGCATAAACGCCGCACGCAGACCCTGGCCTGTTTGCTGCCAGGTTTCACCACCATCTCTGGTTTCCCAGACACCGCCGCAAGAGATGGCCAACCGAATGGTTTTACTGTCGTTCGGGTGCACACAAATGGAGTGAATACCGGGTTTGTCGTAACCGCCACCAAACCATTTATCACGTTCTGGCTTTTGCCAGAGCGGTTCGATTAGATTCCAGGTCGCGCCGCTATCGGTCGACTTGAACAGGCCGCCGGGAATCGTCCCTGTCCACAGAGTGCCGGGTTCATCCGGGCCACCCGGAACCAGTTCCCAGATTAAGTCCACAGTCGGTCCATCGCCTTCATCCACTTTGGGAAAGGCGGGTGTGCCAATCTCCTGCCAGTCGTTCGTTCCCGCCCTGGCCGCGTGCAGTTTGACCCCAAAATGACCGTGGTTCAGCCCGGCGTAGCGATTGCCCGTGCGCGCGTCGGTCAGCACCATGGTGACCGGATCACCAAGAAAGGCCGGGTCGTTTTGGTGCCATCGGCCCGGGCCGGTGCGGGTGAATTGAAATAACCCCTTGCGGGTACCGATGTGCAGTGTCTCGTTCATGGGAGGCTCCTTGCTTTTTTATCATTGCTTTCCGGTGTGTCAGCCACCGGAGAGTGCTTGCAGCACCTGCACATCAGACGTCGGCTGCAGAGGGTCAGTCAGGGTATGTCGATCCTGAATCATCGCGCCGTCAACAAAAATGGCGATGTTTTTTCGCAACCGGTGCTGGTCGTCCAGAATGTATCCGGCGAGCATTTCGTTTACGGCAAAAATTTGGTGTAACGCCTCGGACACCGTGGTGGCGTTGACTTCACGGGGCGGGCTCGATACATGGCGTTGCAGATTGGGGGTAAAGGTTACGGTGACCATAATTGACATACGGTTTTGACGTTTAGGGTAGCTTAGCTCAGGCTCTAAAGCTTGTCTTGTGATGCTTTGTAGTCAGCGTTTAGGACCGTAAACGGAACCGTTATTGCAACGCTCCTTGCAGATGCATTTACTCATCTGTCGGAGTAGACTCCGGGTTCATTTTTGACCTCTGATGGCGAACCATGACTACGGCCATTAAAGCACCGGGCGCCGCCCACCAGAAACTAACCGGGCTGGGCTTTGCCCTGATGTCTGCCCTTGCCTTCGGTGGGTCCGGTGCCTTTGCCAAACCATTAATGGTGGCAGGCATGTCGCCGCTTCATGTTACCTGGCTGCGGTTGCTGGGCATGGTGTTGATTTTGCTCCCGGTTGCCTGGCATTACCGTCGGATATTGCGTACTCAGTGGCGCTTGCTGATCGCCTATGGCGTTTTTCCCATTGCGGGTGTTCAGGCGCTTTACTTTGGTGCCGTGTCACGCATTCCCGTTGCCATTGCTCTGCTGATTGAATTTCTCGGGCCCGTGCTGGTATTGCTTTGGGTCAGCCTGGTGCGTCGTCAGCCTGTGGCGGGTTCGGCTATCTTGGGCGTAGCATTGGCGGTGCTTGGTTTGGCTGGCCTGCTCGAAGTCTGGGATGGGCTGGTGCTCGACCCCCTAGGGTTGTTGCTCGCTGCCGGTGCCGCCGTGGGCCAGGCCTCGTTCTTTCTATTATCCGACGCGGCACAGGACGATGTTGAGCCACTGGCGCTGATCGCCATTGGCGGTGTCGTTGCCTTTCTCGCGCTCTCCCTGATCGCTCAGCCCTGGACCTTACCCTGGTCGATTCTGGCGGGCGACATCACCATTGCCGGTATGCAAACCTCGGCTATGGTGTCTGTGGTTTGGCTGGGATTGATTGCCACGGCTCTGGCGTATGTGACCGGCGTTGCCGCGATTCGAAGGCTTTCACCGCCTGTTGCCGGTGGGGTGGCTTATTTGGAAGTGGTGACCGCCATTGTGTTGGCCTGGCTGTTATTGGGTGAGGCTTTATCGACTGTGCAATTGGTAGGTTCGTTGGTAGTTATTGCCGGGGCTTATCTGGCGCAACGGGCGACACCAATTGAAAGTCCGCATCCGGAGATTACTCTGGATACTAACGACCAGCCGCCTGTTCAGCGAAGCTGAACAGGCAAGAGGTAGAGGTAGTGCCAGGAGTTCGTGGCGGCCACCGGGTAGGCCTATCAGGGGTCGGCGTAGATCCGTCCATGGAGCCTAGACCGCAACATCCATGTTGCGGACTTCCCCTGATAGGCCTACCCGGTAGCCACCACTAAGCATGTTGCAATTACAGAATTTAGCTGGGATTCGTATGATTTAAGGATGTGTTTATTATGAAGAAACCCTGTGATGTTCTCGATTACCAGCATCTGGCCCGTCGTCGGGTACCGCGGATGTTTTATGATTACGCGGATTCAGGCTCCTGGACTGAGTCGACTTACCGGGCAAATGCGTCGGATTTTGATAAGTTAAAATTTCGCCAGCGTGTCGCTGTTGATATGAGCAATCGAAGTTTGGCAACGACAATGGTTGGCCAGCCGGTTTCAATGCCATTGGCATTTGCACCAACGGGGTTGACCGGCCTGCAATGGGCCGATGGTGAAATTCTTGCTGCCCGGGCTGCTGAACAAGCCGGAGTGCCTTTTACCTTGTCGACGATGAGCATTTGTTCGATTGAAGACGTGGCTGCTCACACGACTAAGCCCTTCTGGTTCCAGCTGTATGTGATGCGTGATCGGGATTTTATAGGTCGGCTGATTGATCGTGCCAAGGCCGCCGGATGCAGTGCTTTGGTGGTAACGCTGGACCTGCAGATTCTAGGTCAACGCCACAAGGATGTTCGCAATGGGCTCAGCGCGCCGCCTTCGTTCACGTTGAACAGTTTGCTGCAAATTATGGCCAGGCCCGGCTGGGCGATGCGCATGTTGGGTACGAAACGTCGTGGCTTTGGCAATGTGATAGGCCACGTCAAAGGTATTGAGAACATGACGTCGCTGTCGGAATGGTCGGCCAAACAGCTGGATCCTAAACTGTCGTGGAACGACATTGCCTGGATTAAGGAGCGCTGGGGCGGGCCGATCATTCTCAAAGGCATTATGGACCCCGAAGATGCGAAGCTCGCAGTTAAAACCGGTGCCGATGCCATTGTTGTATCGAACCACGGTGGCCGTCAGCTCGATGGTGCGCCTTCCAGTATTGAAGTGCTGCCCGCGATTTTGGATGCGGTCGGTGACGATATTGAAGTTCATATTGACGGTGGCATTCATACCGGCCAGGCAATGCTGAAAGCCTTGTGTCTGGGTGCCAGATCAACCTATATCGGCCGGCCGTTTTTGTATGGGCTGGGTGCCGCCGGTGAGGCTGGGGTAACCGATGTGTTGCGGATATTACGCAATGAACTGGACGTCAGTCTCGCGCTCTGTGGCGAGCGCGATATTCAGGCAGTCGGGCGACACAATTTGTATAACCCTGAGGTGTTTGATCGCTAACCAAACAGACCGAGGTATAAAAGCCGAGCGGCCATAACGGTTAGCACGACTTTCAACACCGGTTGCACTTGCTCTGCGGTAAAACGCTCCAGAAATAGTCTGCCAGTCAGGGTGCCGAGGTAGCCGGTGATCAGCATCAGCGCGATCATCAGGTACCAGTCGGTAAACACGAAGCCAAAAAAACCGAAGAACAGGACTTTTAGCAACTGCTGGCCGCTGATCAGCGCGGCCATGGTTCCCACCAGGGCGGTACGTTCAGCGAACATCGGTTTGATGGCCGCGAACACGAGGGGTGCAATGCCGCCAACAATCATGCTAATGAACGAGGTGACAACGCCGAGCAATGAAAGGAACTTCTTACCGGAAGGTAATTTAATGGGCGGGAACCAGGCGGTATAGAGAATGAACGCACCCATGGCGATCTGCAGGCCGGCCGCGGGCATTTGGGTAGATGCACCGGCGCCAACCACTGAACCGATCAGGCTGCCAATGGAAAACCACAGAACCAGTCGCCAGTCGACGAACCGGAACAGTATGCTCAATCGCCCGACATTGGAGCCGAACTGAATCACGCCATGAAGGGGAATGACCGCACTGGTCGGTAGCAGGTTGGCCATGATCGCCAGCAGGGTCACACCGCCGCCAATCCCCAGGGCAGCGGTTATGGCCGAGGTCAGGTAGCTGACAAACACCAGACTCCAGAATGCCAGTGTGCTCAGGGAGTCGGGCATCCATTGGGTAAATTGAGCAAGCATGGTTCAGTAATCCGGCCGTGATCGGGTGCGCCAGTGTATACCGGTTGCTGTTATTTTATTTGCGCCAGAGCGTTCCGAAACTGTGGGTGGTCAGCCCTGCCCAGCCATTCAAAAGCCACCATTTCAGTCGAGACAATGTCGGCACCTTGCTGATGCAGCCGTTGCAGCGCCAGTTCGCGGTTGGCGGGCAGGCGGGAGCCGACCGCATCGGCCACTACCCAGACCCGAAAACCCGCATCCAGCAAACCCATGGCGGTTTGCAGCACACAGATATGGGCCTCGCAGCCACCAATAACCACGTGTGTCCGGCGATCTTCAAGAGCGTTCAGCAGCCCGCTTTCGCAAGCATCGAAGGTGTTTTTGTGCAAGGTTTGCTGGCAATGCTGATGAATTCGGTCAATGGTGGCCCCGAGTTTATCCGGCGATTGCGCGGTTCCAATAATGGGCACTTCCATCAGCTGTGCCAGCTCGGCGAGCGTAAGGGCACGCTCAACCACGGACTCTGCATCGTCAATGGCTGGTATTAGACGTTCCTGAAAATCGACCAGAACCAGGGTGGATTTGGCGGCTGACATCAGCATCGAGGTGCTCCTTGGAGATGGGTGGTCCATAGTAAAGTCATTTTTTTCCATAGAGCAATACCGGTCGTGCCAATTTGCCAAAATTAACTGAGGTCTGGTTACGCCTCTGTAGCCAGTCGAGCTGGTCAACAAAAGACATACACGTAATTGCTGAACCCCCCGGTGGGCACATCAGTGGCGATACCCTCTCAGTGGTACCGGGTGGTAGAAACGGGTTCCACAGCTTTGCAGTGCGATTGCTCTCCGACACCGACAGCCCGGTCGCCCGATGCTGATCCGGAAAACCGCTGGTTGCGAAATGAAGTGATGATGAGTCTAAAGCGGCTTGAATGCTGAGAGGGTAGGTTGTGCCGTTGTAATCTGGCAGAAAGCGACAAAATATTTTCTGCCGGATAAAGCCCGGACGTCCTCTATCCGGGCCTTCTTTGCGTCGTGTTTACTAGGGAGCCCTGGGGGAGTTGTTCAGAGGCTCCCTAGGTTCCTCTGCCGGGCGAGTCGGAGTCTGGCGTATCTTTTGGCGGATCCAGCCTTCCGCCTTCGTCTTCCCACTCTGAAACTACTTCGGGTTGTGGTGCTTTCCTGTCACCGGACACCGTGTCTGGCGGTGGCGAATCCACATGCTGTTGTTGGAGTTGACCGCCGACCAGTTTCAAGGGAAATCCCTTTTTCTTAATCATGCTCAATGCTCCTCTGTAACTATCTGCTGATCTGTGTTTTCCAGAAAGCGAGTGTTATTGACTAGGAGGGCTCATCGATAATAATTTCAACGCGGCGATTCTGCTGCCGTCCCTCAGCCGTATCGTTGCTGGCAATTGGCTGGTTCATGCTGAGACCCATAGCCGTTATTCTATTTGAAGCGATACCCTGCTGAATCAGGTAATTTCTAACCGATTCTGCACGTTGTTTTGACAGCACCTGGTTGATCTGCGAACTACCAACATTATCGGTATGGCCTTCGATCTGAACCTTGCGTTCCGGGTACTGCTGCAGGAAGCTCACCAGCCTGTTGAGGTTGGTGCTGGCACCGCCCCGAATTTCAGCACTTCCGGTGGCAAAGAGAACATCTCCCAGTGTGAGCACCAGGCCACGGTCGGTGGGTTCTGCTTCCAGTGCATCGATCTGTCGTTGATATTCGGCCGCTTGCTGAGCAGCAAGGGTTTCAGCCTGAGCTCTCGATTGTTGTGCGGCATCCGCATCGCTGCGTGCACGTTCGGCCTCCAGGCGCGCCTGGTTTGCTTCCTGCGTACGAGCCTGAAGCCGCGCAGCTTCGCGCTCCTCGCTGAGCAGGGCACGCTGTACTTCGGCAAAACGAGCGGTGGCTTTTGCCTCGGCGATGGCTACCTTGTTCTCGGCTATATAGACTCGGTGTTCTCCAAGGGCAGCTTCGTCTTCAGGTAGAGGTTGCTCGGCAATTTGAACCGCCTCTTCTGCTTCGCGTAGCTCGGCACGAATCTGGGAGGCCAGATTGCTGTCATTTTGCAGTGCGGTCAGTTTATTGCGCACCTGTGCGGAGCCTTCGGGACTGACCGCCGGTGTTGAAGAACAAGCAGCGACCAGCAGCAACGAGAGCACCAATCCACTGATCTTAGATCCGCGCTTTATGGCATGCGTTGTTAAAATAGTCATGGTCATTCTCCTACTCGTTGCATTTCTTCAATAAGGGCATCTGTGCTACGGTTTATTTCCTGATTAATTTCCAACGCCTTGGCGGATTCGGTACGTGCCAACGCCAGCTCAGCAACAATGAGGGACTGTTGTGCGAAGCGTTCAGCCTCTTCCATTTCTTCATTGGTGACGGCTTCATCGGCCAGAATGAGCTTTTGCTGGGCTTCATCCAGTTCTGCCGCTGCATACTGCCGGGCACCCGCTCTTTCCGCGCTGGCAATGGCTTCACGCGCACTGGTCAAAGTAGATTCCGGAGAAACCGGTGCTGAAGCACAGGCACTTAGCAGGACGACCGTTACCACCGCAATGACGGTAGCGAGTAAGTGGTCGCTGAAACTTCTCATCCTAACTGGTAACATGTTGATATTCCTTTTTAAATAAATGTTGATTATCGAACCTCTGCTATTTATGAACGCGGGGAACGACCAAACACAAAGATAAGTCCACCAATCAGTATTCCGCTTACGCCTGCCAACACCGGAATGTATACCCGGTTCCTGTCATCGACGGCCAGACTCAAAGAACCCAGGTTTTCCTCATTGGTTTCCTGGGAATAGGTAAAGCCACCATAGGCCAGTGTGAGCACGCCCAGAAAAATGAGTACCACGGCGATCAGTTGAGATGTCTTCATCAGTCAGTCCCTCCCTGGTTGGTTTTTCTTGTCACCTGAACTGTAAAACGGCATCTATTTATTTTCTGTACGATAGCGCACCGAACTCACCACTTTCAGTAAGCTAATGTCCGGTTCTCCAGGTTTTTAGAGAGGATCTGACATGAGCCTGTTTACAATTCTGCTGGTTATCCTGGTGCTGGCTTTATTGGGCGTCATTCCGGCTTGGCCTTACAGTCGTGGATGGGGCTATATGCCCAGTGGTTTGTTAGGCTTGGTAGTAGTGGTTCTGCTGGTTATGTTCCTGACAGGGCGCCTTTAGGCTATTTATCCTAGTGATAGTAGGTCAGAGAACAACTAGCGCCTGCGACACCCTCTGCAGGTTTGAGATACAGATTATTTATAGGTTATGACGGTACATCCCTTTTAGCTTCTTCAAACTCGGTAACTTGTTTTTCGGCTTCATCTTTACTGACACCGTAGGATTTCTGAATCTCACCCAACAATTGATCGCGTCGGCCAGCGATTACATCGAGCCGGTCATCGGTCAGTTTGCCCCATTTTTCCTTTGCTTTGCCCCTGTATTCTTTCCAGTTGCCTTCAATAGTATCCCAGTTCATATCGGTCTCCTTTGGCGGTAAACCTGTTGGAGGAAGGTTAAGACATCTGTGGTGCTGTGCATTCGAGAAAATCGTCCCTGAAAAATTGGTCATTCCTTAAAATCGTTTTTTTCAACTGGCGATGGACCCCTATCTGGAATGTCCACATCTGCGGATAATATCGTTCAGTTGCTTGAGTGTCTGTGCGTTATCCCACTCACTCTATTGCGTCGCGGCTTCATGCGCCACCCTGCTTCTTAGCTATAACGGCTTAGATGCTCATTAAACCCGACTGGTGTAGTAGCGCACAGATGACTGGGTATTATTCGGTCAGGCCCTGAACGGGACCGGTTAATCAACAGCCTGCCACCCACCCAGGCAGAAAGCGCTTGCCAGATCCCGGTCCTGACTGGTCGTCTCGGTCACAAAACAGCACTTTTTCCACCAATGTTCGATACCGTACAGAGCGGGTGCTTTTGCCCGAGTAATCTGGCTAAGAGCTGGTACAGACATTAATGGTCTATCAGTTTTCCAGGTCGCCATCGCTTAGGCTAAGAAATAACGAATCTGCATGGACGACAGGGAGAACACGAACGACAGGGATGACAGGGATGTATGTATGGCGTACCCGGGAGACTGATAGCCCATTGAACCAAAATAGAAGCCAGTACAAACCATAGGTAAAACACCATGCTTAACGCCAGGGTATGAGCTATAGTCATTCCCGAAACCCATGAAATTCGATACCCAGTAGGAGAGAGTCAATTTTGATGCAGTCGTTCTACTGAATCCTGTTCGGGTTTGACCAGTGGAATTGTTCATAATATGGGTAAGTGGGCTCGCGCACAGACACCCAAAAATTGGCGATTCACAGTAAATGCTATGGTCAATGAATTGGATAAGACGATGCCCATTACTCACGTTTCCAACAAAAGTACACACTCAGTTGTCTCACAGAGGCACACGGGCTTAGGAAACCGCAGTAGACCGGTACCTGAAAAATATAAAGCGATAGAACATCCTTTTTTTAAAGGTATGGATTCTCTCAAGATCTGGATTCAATCCCAGCTGTATACCATGTGGCATCTGGTTGAAATTTACCAGCGTACGCGAACCAAACCACTATTGAATAACTTTCTTAGCAGTCCCTTTAGTACCCTCTCGTTCGAGGATATCGCTCATATTACACTGGACGCCATTGGTGATGGCATTCTTGTTGTAGACCTGAACGGTACCGTGATATACCTCAACAAGGTGGCTGAAAATTTCACCGGTTGGCAGAGCGAAGATGCGCTTGGGCGTAAGGTGGAAGAGGTGTTCTATGTTATCGATGGGGTAACCGGGCAGCGTGCCATCAGCCCTTCACAGCGTGCCATTGACGAAGGAAAAATCGTTGAGCTGGCGCTGGGCAGTGTATTGGTCTGCCGCAACGGAACTGACATGGCCATCGAAGATTCCGCCGCCCCCATCAGCAATCATCTCGGTAAATTGTCCGGTGCAGTCATTGTGTTCCACGACGCTCGCCAATCGGGGGAGGTGATTCGTGATATGGACCACCGTGCCCAGCATGATTTTCTCACCGGCCTGCCAAACCGGCTATTGATGGCCGAGCGTCTGACTCATGCAATCGGCATGGCAAAACGTCACCATAAGCAGATAGCCCTGCTGTTTCTGGATCTGGATAATTTTAAACAGATAAACGATACCTTGGGCCACGCAGTAGGTGATCAGTTGCTCAAAGAGCTGTCGGCGGATATCGTCAACTGTGTGCGCTTTACCGACACTGTGAGTCGGCATGGCGGCGATGAGTTTGTTATCCTGTTGACTGAAATCGAAGAAAAAATAGATGCAGCCCATATTGCCGAAAAGCTGTTGGCAAGGTTCGCAACCGCGCACGAGATTGATGGCCATATATTGACTGTTTCCCCGAGTATAGGCATCAGTATCTACCCGGAAAACGGCGTCGACGCTGAAACACTGATGCACAATGCAGACGCTGCCATGTATCTGGCTAAAAAGGCAGGCCGCAATAACTACAAGTTCTTCTAAAGGCAGCAAAAACTGTTCAGAACATGATCACCACTCTGCGCCAGATGGCGGCACAGCGGGGAGCCTCTGTGGTGTTTGTTCAGGCCGACACCGGTGTTGAAAATGAAGCGGCCATCGCCCTCCTTTCATTATTCTTGAATACAATTCATCAACTCCAACAGTTTGGTGCATGATACCATCGTTGATCAGCACCATCATTGATCAGCCCAATACGCTAGGCTGTTGGCTGAATAGCGACGCATTTTCAGGCTTAATAGGGAGTGGACCATGGCACAGAACTGGATGATTTACGGAGCCTACGGTTACAGCGGTGAGCTGATTGCCCGTGAGGCCGTGGCCCGTGGTTTAACACCTATGCTGGCCGGGCGTAATGAACACCGGTTGCGCACCCTGGCCAATGAATTGCATCTGGGGTTTCGGGTGTTCGATCTGTCGGATTCGGCTGCGGTGAAGCGCGAGCTGGAGGACATGACACTGGTGCTGCACTGCGCGGGGCCCTTCTCCGCCACCAGTGGACCCATGCTCGAGGGATGCCTGGCGAGCAAGACGCATTATTTGGACATCACTGGTGAAATGGATGTGTTTGAACACGCCCACCGCGAGGAGATTGACAAACGCGCGCGGGAAGCTGGCATCATTGTCTGCCCGGGTGTGGGGTTTGATGTGGTGCCGACCGATTGCCTGGCGGCGCAGCTTAAGCGGGCCCTGCCGGATCTGACCGAGCTCGATCTCGCCTTTAAGGCCGGAGGTCCGATGAGCCCGGGCACGGCGAAAACCTCGGTTGAGGGTATGGCAGGCCTGAGCCGCATTCGCAAAAATGGCCGCATCGTGGAAACGCCGCTGAAAACGCGGCGTTTGGATATGGGGCAGGGTGAGCGCACTGCGGTCAGCATTCCCTGGGGCGATGTCAGCACGGCTTATCACAGCATAGGCGTGGAAAATATCGCGGTTTACGTGCCGGTCACCGAGCGAACGGTCAAGCGCATGAAGCGTTTGCAGTCGATGCGCTGGCTGATGGGCCAACCCTGGGTGCAGGCGTTTATGAAGCGTCGCATTGAAAAAAATGTACCGGGCCCGACGGCTAAGCAGCGCGCGAAAAGTCGCACCTATCTTTGGGGTGAAGCGCGTAATGCAGCGGGCAAAAAAGTGGTCGGCCGGTTCGAAACACCCAATGGCTACGATCTGACCATCACCGCGCCCCTGGCCATCGTGACGGCGGTGTTGAATCAGTCTGTCTCGGCTTTGGGCAGCACCACACCCTCGGCGCTGATGGGGTCCGAGTTTGTCTGGTCGCTGCCGGGTGTAACCGCGCTGGAACTGACCCGCCTGGGTTGAGAAACAATCGGTGCCTGAAGTAACCTGCTTCCCGTTCGAGTGATGACGACGCCTGTGCCGATGCGCTGGAGCTCGGTTTTGAATTAAACCTGGATGAAAGCGTCACTCGTAAGGCGAAATAGACGCCACATTCAACCGGTAACCGGCGGTGCCGATATCGGTATCGGTCTTGATGACGTCGATGGTGCCTTTGGCCCAGTAGGGTTCGAACAGGTTGTCAAACTTTACCGGCTCGTCCAGCACCACGTGAACGATCTGGTTGGCAGGCGGTGGTGGCGAGTGAATGCAAGCGCCGTAGTAGGGCACCAGAAAGAACTCACGGACTTCATCGGCGGACATTTCCAGCGGCACCAGAAAGCCCGGTATGCGAGCTTCGACACCATCAAGTGCCTCGACCATGGGCACATCGGCCATCACCGACTGCAAGTCGGAATAGAGGCGCTGGGCTTCGGGGTCGTCATCCGTCAGGTCGTAGATCTTGTAGCTTTCGAGATCAATCTTGTCGCGCAGTGTATTGAAATCGAAATCTGCCGGGAGCAAGTCGTCCCAACTCAGTTCCTGAAAGGCCAGATCGTCGCCTGGCGCGACGGACATCGGGGCTATTTCAGAACCTTTCGGGGGTTCTATGAGTTGTTCTTCTTCGGTTAAGGCGAGGTTGGGAGCCTCGGCTGCATTTTCTGCAACCGCTGTCTCGGCGGTGCGGTTGGCCATATCGGCCACGCTGGTGTCATCGTCATTCTGGCAAGCGACCAGTATAAAAGACGCTGTCACCGTGAGGGCTGCAGTCAGTAAATGAGTCGACAAACGATGATTGAAATGCGAAAGCGGAAACATGTTGGCCCTGTGATAACGTGTGAAACTGGCGAATGATATGGAGTAACATTGCAATGATACGCCCCCTGAGCGCTGTGCCAAGGCACGGTTCCACATTTTTGCTGGCTCTTTACCTCAACTCTTTGGTGGCCGAACCGCTGCCACTCGATGAAACAGACACATGGAAGGAACACAGCTTCGAGGGCGAGTCCCGTTTTGAATGGCAAGCCAGCGATGCCTGCCTGCGTATGACCTCCAACAACACAGCCTCGGCAAGGATACGGGAGCAGGGAATTAAACTCGATGACGCCACCGAACTGAGTTGGCGCTGGCGCACGGAACAAGACATCACCTCCGTAACCCGGCAGGAGAAAACCGGTGATGACTTCGCCGGTCGCATCTATGTGGCGGTCGAACACCCCCTGTTTTTCTGGCGCTCGCGCGTGCTGGCCTATGTGCATGCCGGTGAGCTGGCGGTCGACAGCCATTGGCCAAACCCTTTTACCAGCCAGTTTCACATGTGGGTGGTCAGCAATGGTGAGTCGGGAGACTGGCATAGCATAAAACGTCGCCTCCTTGATGACTGGGAGGTTGCCTTCGGTGACCGGCCCGATCACTTTGACGCCATCGGCTTAATGGCCGATTCTGACAACAGCGGCCAACAAACCGACCTGTGCCTGGCCGATCTTGAAGTGCGATGACTTACTAGCGAGATAAAAGGGCGTTTACCGTCGCCAGCGTCACTGGCAGGGGCGAAGACGTTACACCCGGTTGGTTGTATCACCCGCTACCCATTCTCGGGCCACCACAGTTGGCGCTCGCTTACCGGGATGGTCAGCAGGCCTTTGCCGGTTTTCTGACCCCCGGCGATGTAGATCAGCAGATTAGCGAGTGCCAGCGCATGGTGATAGACCGACGGGTGGGGAACTAATATCGGGTTTAGGGCCCTAACTGACGCACCCGTTATTCAGCCGGGCGCAGTAGCGACCATCCCTCATAGGTGTCATCGGTCAGAATATCGGTCAGAAACAGCACTTCGGCGGCATCGCTGTCGAGATCGGTGATCTCAGCCTTCCGTGTGAACAGCTTCTTCTCAACCATCACCCGCTTGGGCAAGGTCACATAGCCAGCTTCAACGCTGAATTCGCCGTCGATGTCGAACAGACGGATACCACGACCATCACGACGAATGTCTTCACGTTTCACAAACCGATACTCACCTGGCGCCAACCGACCCATAACGGCGTAGGTCTTGCTCTCCTCGACCTGCATGCGCCGCCGGTACTGCTCACCGCTGTCCAGGTGTTCAACGGTGAGCATAAAATCGTATTCCAGTTCGGCATCGCCGCGCACTTCGATCTCGGCGCCAAAAATGACCAAACCTTCGTTCTCTCCGGCATAAGGGGCTTTGGTGGGTGCGGCAGTGCAAGCAGTAAGGGCAAGAACAGAGAGCAGCGATAGTATGTATTTCATGAAGAAACCTGTCGTTATTCGTGTTGGCGCTACAATACCCGATTGTAGTCATACTGGGCAGCCCGCCTGACTCTTCATTTACAGACCCGCCTGGAGCGGCGCTTTCAAGGAAGCGTCAACTTCTCTTGACTGCGCCCACCATTGGCCTAAGTTGACGTTAACGTCAACGTTAATTAGCCTGCAGAGACTGATCCAATCACAACAAATCAAACAGGACGGCAGATCGCTATGAACAGTTACCCCGCATTGAACTTTGGCCTGGGCGAAACCCTCGACATGCTGCGCGACACCGTCCGTGACTTCGCGCAAAAAGAGATCGCCCCGCGCGCTACGACGATCGACCACGACAACCTCTTCCCGGCCGACCTGTGGCAAAAATTCGGTGATCTGGGTCTGCTCGGCATCACCGTTGACGAAGAACTGGGCGGCACCGGCATGGGCTACCTGGCCCACATGGTTGCGATGGAAGAAATCAGTCGCGCCTCGGCGTCCGTCGGCCTCAGTTACGGCGCCCATTCCAACCTCTGCGTAAACCAGATTCGCCGCAACGGCAGCGCCGACCAGAAAGCCAAGTACCTGCCCAAACTGATCAGCGGCGAGCACGTTGGGGCACTGGCCATGAGTGAACCCGGTGCAGGTTCCGACGTGGTCAGCATGAAGCTCAAAGCCGAACACAAAGGCGACCACTATCTACTCAACGGCAACAAGATGTGGATCACCAATGGCCCGGAAGCCAACGTACTGGTGGTCTACGCGAAAACAGACCCGACCGGAGGCAAGCGCGGCATCACCGCCTTTTTGATCGAAAAAGACTTCCCCGGTTTCAGCACTGCCCAGAAGCTCGACAAACTCGGTATGCGCGGCAGTAACACTTGTGAACTGGTGTTTGTGGACTGCAAAGTCCCGGTCGAAAACGTTATGGGTGCCGAGGGCGACGGTGTAAAAATTCTGATGAGCGGCCTCGACTATGAACGCGCGGTACTCGCCGCCGGCCCGGTCGGCATCATGCAAGCCTGCCTCGACGTAGTACTGCCCTACGTGCACGAACGCGAACAGTTTGGCCAGCCCATCGGCGAGTTCCAACTGGTGCAGGGCAAAGTCGCCGACATGTACACTCGCCTAAACGCCTGCCGCGCCTACGTCTATGCGGTTGGAGCGGCCTGCGATCGCGGAGAAACCACTCGCAAAGACGCCGCCGGTGCCATCCTCTACGCTGCCGAAAATGCAACCCAGGCGGCCCTCGATGCCATTCAGGTACTCGGCGGCAACGGCTACATCAACGAATACCCAACCGGCCGTCTGCTGCGCGACGCCAAACTTTACGAGATCGGCGCGGGCACCAGCGAGATCCGACGCATGCTCATTGGCCGTGAGTTGTTCAACGAGACCCGTTGAGGTTCGGTGGAATGGGGTGCTTCGGTGGTTGAATTAACGGTGGCTTCTTCGGCTCCGTGGCTGAAGTCGCTCAGGAGGTCGGGTATGGCCCTGGCGGGTCGCTGCAAGTACATCCATGTAAGCTCGGCGGTCCCCATCCATGGGGACCGACGCCCCGCCAGCACCATACCCGACCTCCTGAGCTGGTCCACGGTGGTTGCAGAATCACTTGGAAAAAGACTGAAGATCGAGTGGTTGAATTTGAGTTAAGCCGTGAGACAAGTGGGGGGTGGCGGGTAGGCCCTTCCGGGGAAGTCCGCAACATGGATGTTGCGGTCTAGGCCCCATGGATGGGTTCACGCCGACCCCGGAAGGGCCTACCCGGCGCCCGCCACGAACGCCCGGCAATCAAGTAGAGCCAACCGGGAAACCCGGAACTTTAACTCCCGGCACCGAAGCAAACTGAATAAATACGACAGGCGATCTCATGACAGTACAGTCCGACTTTGGGTTAAGTGATATTCAGATCATGATGCGTGATGCAGCACGGGTGTTTGCGCGGGAGCAGTTGAAACCGCATTCGGCTGAGTGGGATCGCAGTGGTGAGCATCCGATTGATGCGATTCGGGAAATGGGTCAGCAGGGGTTTTATGGACTGACTGTGCCTGAAGAGCTTGGGGGCGTGGGTGCCGGGTATCTGACGTTGGCGCTCGTGGTTGAAGAAATTGCCCGGGGTGATGGGGCTTTGTCGACCATTACCTCGGTAATGAACTCTGTGGTGTGTGGGCCCTTGTTTGGGTTTGGGTCATCGCAACAGCAGCAGGAATGGCTGGTACCGATGGCCAGTGGTGAAAAGCTGGGTGCGTTTTGTCTGACTGAGCCGCAGGCCGGGTCGGATGCGTCGGCATTGAAGACCCGGGCGACCAAAACCGACAGTGGCTGGGTGTTGAATGGCACCAAACAGTTTATAACCAATGGCGCGATTGCAGATCTCGCCATTGTGTTTGCGGTGACGGACCCGGCGGCGGGTAAGAAGGGCATTAGTGCTTTTTTGGTGCCGACGCATTTGCCCGGTTACGAAGTCAGTCGCGTTGAAGAGAAAATGGGTCAGCGGGCTTCGGATACAGCGCAGCTAACTTTTAACGACCTTGCCCTACCTGCAGATGCCTTATTGGGTAAGGAAGGCCAAGGGTATTCGATTGCCCTGAGTAACCTTGAAGGCGGCCGTATTGGCATTGCCGCCCAATGTGTCGGTATGGCGCAAGCCGCGCATGAAGTGGCCTGTGCTTATGCGCTTGAGCGCACCAGTTTTGGTGAGCCCTTAATGACGTATCAGGCCGTGAGTTTTAGGCTGGCAAATATGGCGACTCAAATAGAAGCGGCGCGGCAACTCGTTTGGCATGCAGCGCGGCTGAAAGACGTAGGGTTACCCTGCTTGCGCGAAGCCGCCATGGCTAAGGTGTTTGCCAGCGAAATGGCCGAAAAAGTCTGCTCCGATGCGCTGCAGACATTGGGCGGCTATGGTTACCTGAGTGACTTCCCATTGGAGCAAATTGCCCGGGATGTGCGAGTGACCAAAATCTACGAAGGCACCAGCGACATTCAGAATTTAATTATCGTTCGATCCATTGAGGAGCGTGGCGCATGAGCCGAATTCAATCGCGCATCGACGTGCGCGGAGAGCAGTTTCAGCGACAGGAAAAAGCAAATCGAGACCTGCGCGACCAACTGCAACAGCGTCTGCACCAGGTCGAGCTGGGCGGTGGCGAAGGCCCGCGCGCCAAGCACCTCGCCCGGGGCAAACGCCTGCCGCGTGAACGTATTGAACGCCTGCTGGATGTCGGTTCCCCCTTTCTGGAAATTGCGCCGTTGGCGGCCTGGGGTCTGTATGAAAACGCCGTGCCCAGCGCCGGTGTGATCGCCGGAATTGGCCGGGTCGAAGGCATCGATTGTTTGATCGTCGCCAACGACGCCACTGTTAAAGGCGGTACTTATTACCCGATGACGGTAAAGAAACATTTGCGCGCCCAGGCCATCGCAGCGGAAAACCGTTTGCCCTGTATTTACCTCGTCGACAGCGGCGGCGCGTATTTACCGCTGCAGGATGAAGTCTTCCCCGATCGCGAACATTTTGGCCGCATCTTTTTTAATCAGGCCAACCTGTCGGCCCAGGGGATTCCACAACTGGCGGTGGTAATGGGCTCCTGCACAGCGGGCGGTGCCTATGTACCGGCGATGTGTGACCAAAGTATCATCGTGCGCAATCAGGGCACGATCTTTCTCGGCGGTCCACCACTGGTAAAAGCCGCCACCGGCGAAGAAGTCTCGGCCGAAGACCTGGGCGGCGGTGATGTACATGCGCGCACCAGTGGCGTAGCTGACTATCTGGCCGACAACGACGATCACGCACTGGTGCAGGCGCGTCAGGCCGTTCGCCACTTTAACTGGCCCGCAAAACCCGAACGTGGTTTACAACCAGCCGAGCCACCGGCCTACTCGGCGGAAGAAATTTACGGCCTGATTCCAGACGATACCCGCACCCCAATCGATGCCCGTGAACTGATCGCGCGTATTGTCGATGGCTCGAAGCTGGATGAATTCAAAGCCCTCTACGGCACCACCCTGATCTGCGGCTTCGCCCATATTGAAGGCCAACCGGTCGGCATTCTCGCCAACAACGGTATTCTGTTTTCGGAATCTGCTTTAAAAGGCGCGCACTTTATTGAATTGTGTAATCAGCGCGATATTCCGCTGGTCTTCCTGCAAAACATCAGCGGCTTTATGGTCGGCAAAAAATATGAAAACGGCGGCATCGCCAAAGACGGTGCCAAGCTGGTCACCGCCGTAGCTTGTGCCAAGGTCCCAAAATACACCGTCATTACTGGCGGCAGTTTCGGCGCTGGCAACTACGGCATGTGTGGCCGCGCCTACGACCCGAGGTTCCTATGGACCTGGCCCAATGCGCGCATTTCCGTTATGGGTGGAGAACAGGCGGCGAACGTTTTGGCCACGGTTAAAGCCGATCAGAAAGCGGCGGCAGGTGAACCGATGAGCGAAATAGAACTGGCTGATTTCAAAGCACCCATTCAGGCGCAATACGAAACTCAGGGCGACCCTTACTACGCCACCGGTCGATTATGGGACGACGGCATTATCGACCCGGCCGACACCCGGGTCGTGCTTGCGCTGGCGCTTTCAGCGAGTCGCAACGCACCGACAGAACCGACACGCTATGGCGTGTTTCGGATGTAATTATACAAGTTAGGAGTTGGCTGCTATCAGAGTGACTGTTGCCGGGTGTGTCTATCCGGGGAAGTCCGCAGCATGGATGCTGCGGTCTAGGCCCCATGGATGGGTTCACGCCGACCCCGGTTAGACACACCCGGTGACTGGCACGGACGATTGGCAAAAAGGTCAAGTTAAACTCCGAATGTGGATGAGTGAGGCGGGAGTTGTTATGCAGGCACTAACGGTTAGACAAGAAGGCGTAGTTGCCTATCTGACATTGAACCGGCCCGAAGTACGCAATGCCTTCGGTGCGGAACTGATTGCGGAATTAACGCATCAAATTGACGCGCTTGATGCTAATCCGGGCATTAGAGTTCTGGTGTTGCAAGCCGAAGGCAAACATTTCAGCGCCGGTGCCGATTTGAACTGGATGCGGGCGATGAAAGACCGCACCGAAACCGAAAACCGGGACGACGCGCGCAAGCTGGCGACTTTGATGCAGAAACTCGATACCTGTCGCAAACCGCTAGTGGGCGTTACCCAGGGTGCGGCCATGGGGGGCGGTGTCGGTTTGCTCGCCTGTTGTGACATCGTGCTGGCCACCAAGAACGCTTTTTTTGCGCTGAGTGAAGTACGGCTGGGTTTGACCCCGGCAACTATTTCTCCCTTTGTGGTGCGCGCCATGGGTGCCCGTCAGGCGCGGCGTTATTTTCAAACTGGTGAACGTTTCACTGCCCAGCAGGCCTGCGCCATGGGTCTGGTGCACGAAGTGGTCGATGAAGAAGACCTGGCGGCCGAACTGTCGCGACTGCTCAGTGACCTGACCGCCGGTGGCCCTGAGGCCCAGGCCATGGCCAAAGCCCTGGTCAAAGACGTTGCTCAACGGCCTGTAGATGATGCACTAATGGACGAACTGGCTGGCCGCATCGGCCGCCAGCGTGTCGGCGCCGAAGGCCAGGAAGGGCTGACCGCCTTTCTCGACAAGCGCAACCCGAACTGGATTGAACCCTCATGAAACGCATACACCGTTTACTCATCGCCAACCGCGGCGAAATTGCCCGGCGCATTCAGCGCAGCGCCCGCGCGCTCGGCATTGAAACCGTCGCGGTTTATTCTGATGCCGACCGCAACGCCCTGCACGTGCGCGAAGCCGATCAGGCCATTTGCCTGGGCGGCGCGACGGCTAGCCAGAGTTATTTGAATCGCGATGCTTTGCTGGCGGCGGTGCGCGACACCGGTGCTGATGCGGTACATCCGGGCTATGGCTTTTTATCGGAAGACGCCGACTTCGCCGAAGCTGTGACCGAAGCCGGCATTGCGTGGGTCGGGCCACCCCCGGCTGCCATGCGTGCCATGGCCTCGAAAGCCGCTGCCAAACAAACGCTGGAACCGCGCGGGGTGCCGATGATTCCCGGCTACCATGGCGACGATCAGAGTGATACCCGCCTGCTTGAAGAAGCAGAACGCATTGGCTTCCCGTTGCTGGTAAAAGCCTCGGCCGGGGGCGGTGGTAAAGGCATGCGTGTGGTCGAGAAACTCGATCAGGTTGCCGATGCGCTGGAAAGCGCCCGCCGCGAAGCCCGTAACGCCTTTGGCGACGACCGGCTGCTGCTGGAGCGCTATCTGGTTAATCCGCGCCACGTTGAAGTGCAGATTATGGCCGATACGCAGGGTACTGTCTGGTCGCTGTTTGAACGCGATTGCTCGTTGCAGCGGCGTCACCAGAAAGTGGTCGAAGAAGCCCCAGCCCCGAAACTTAATGACGAGACCCGTCAGGCGATGTGGCAGGCCGCTGAAGTCGCGGCATCGAGCATTGGCTATGTCGGCGCGGGCACGGTCGAATACATCGTCGATGCCAGTGGCGACTTTTTCTTTCTGGAAATGAACACCCGCCTGCAAGTCGAGCACCCGGTTACCGAATGCATCACCGGGCTCGACCTGGTCGCGCTGCAGCTGCGTATCGCCGAAGGCGAGCCACTGCCCAGCGGGCGCCCGGCGCGCCCGGAAGGCCACGCCTTTGAAGTGCGCCTGTACGCCGAAGATCCGGATCAGGATTTTCGCCCCACCACCGGCAGGTTGAGTCATGTCGTCTGGCCCCAAGGCCCGGGCGTACGCATCGACACCGGCATCGAAAGCGGCAGTGAGGTCTCACCATTCTACGATCCCATGCTGGCCAAGCTGATTGTGCACGGCGCGAACCGGGGTGAAGCCCTGGCCCGCCTGAATCGCGCGCTGTTTGAGACCCGCCTGATCGGCCTCACCACCAACCTGAATTTCCTGCGCCGCCTCTGCGCTGCAACTGACGTAGCCGATTTCAACATCCACACCCACTGGATTGAGGCCCACCGCGACCTCTGGCAACACCAGCCAGACCAACCGGCTTGCTGGTCGGCGCTGGCCGCCAGCGTGGTGCAGAATCACCGCGATGCCGATCACACCGACCCCTGGCAGCGGCTTTCCGGCTGGCGGCGGTTTCAGCAACGTCGCTGGCTGTATAACCAAAGTGAAACCGAGCAATGTGTGGTGACGGTACATCAGGGCGTCTGGCAGGCACATTGCGCTACTGAAACGCTGACACTGAGCGACGTCACAGTCGAGCACTTGGGTGACGAGCGTTACCGCCTGCAAAGCCGCGCGGGTCAGCACCGTTGTCAGCTGGATGCCTGGCCGGATGCTACCGGCATCGAGGTAGACGATGGTCACAGCCGTTGGCACCAGGTCTGGTGGCAGGCCGAAGCTGCCCATGAAGATGGACAGGGTGGTGATGGCCAGGTGAAAGCGCTGATGCCCGGCACGGTAACTGCGGTGCATCAGGAGGCGGGTGCCCGGGTTAAACGCGGCGACAAGATCCTGTCGATGGAAGCCATGAAAATGGAAACCACTTTGACAGCTCCAGTTGACGGCACCCTGGTGCAGTGCTCACTGGCGGTCGGCGACCGGGTCGAAGATGGCCAGGTGCTGTTTGTGGTAGAACCCGATGAGGAGGCCGCCGCATGAGCAGGCCAGCAGTCAATCTGGTGGAAGTCGGGCCGCGCGATGGCCTGCAAAACGAATCTACCCCGCTCTCGGTAACTGACCGGCTGGAGCTGATCCGGCGTCTGGTAGAGGCGGGCCTGTCCACGGTAGAGGCGGGCAGTTTCGTCTCACCGAAATGGGTCCCGCAAATGACCGGGACTGATCAGGTGCTGGCCGGGCTGAATCTCACCAGCTACGAGAGATACCCTGTGCTGGTTCCGAATCTGCAGGGCTGGGAGGCGGCACAGGCCTCGGGCGCAAGAGACATCGCCATTTTTGGCGCCGCCAGCGAAACGTTCAGCCAAAAGAACATCAACTGCTCAATCAAAGAGAGCCTGGCCCGATTCAAACCAGTGGCAGAGCAGGCCCTGGCCGCCGACGTACGCGTACGCGGTTACGTCAGCTGCCTGGTAGCCTGCCCCTACGAAGGCGAAATTACCCCGGCGCAGGTGCTACCGGTCGTCCGGGCCCTGTTCGAAATGGGCTGCTACGAAGTCAGCCTGGGCGACACTATCGGTCGCGGCACGCCACGTCAGATCAAGGCCGTACTGACCGCCCTGCTCGCCGAACACGATGCCGACCAGTTGGGACTCCACTGCCACGATACCTACGGCATGGCCGCTGCCAACATCATGACAGGCCTCGACCTTGGCATCCGCACCTTCGACAGCAGCGTCGGCGGTGCCGGCGGCTGCCCTTATGCCCCCGGAGCCAGCGGCAATGTCGCCACCGAAGAGGTGGTCTACCTTCTCGAAAACGAGGGCTTCGACACGGGCGTCGACCTTGAAGCGCTGGCGGCGACGGGCCGGTGGTTATTCGAAAAACTGGGCAAGCCTGTGCCTTCCAAGGTTAACCAGGCTTTGGGGTGATTACTGTGGCAAGTTGTGTAGCCGCCCGGGAGGTTTTGTCGGGACACCGGGTACACCTTTTGCGGACACGCCGTAAACCCGTCCATGGGGGCTCGAAGATCACATCCATGTGATCTAACGGTCCGCAAAAGGTGCACCCGGTATCCCTTAAGCTGCAGCGGTGGTTTCAAATTGACCAAAAAATACAGAGGTAAAAGTCCAGTTCCGCATACACCTTAAATATGAATTTTAGTTTTGAAGGCAACCACTGAAGACCAGCGATTGGCGTTGGGTAGGGGTCTGGCGGGGCGTCGGTCACCATGGATGGTGACCGCCGAGCTTACATGGATGTACTTGCAGCGACCCGCCAGACCCCTACCCGGCGCCATTCGCGGCCCCGAGCCACAAACGTAAACCCAGCCCAACAGGGTAACTCGTGGCTTCAATGCAGAAGTGGCTGCCAGGCAACCCATTTGCCCCTAAGCTAGGCTCAACTGAGGTGATCCCTCAGCAATGAATAATGTGAACCGGGGTCGCTCAAAAGGCGGTCTGAATTGTTAACAAGAACAGGAACGGGTCCTATGAGTAAAAGCATCCACAAGCCGGGCTTTGTGCTGGGCGATGCCCTCGATATTCCCACCTTTAAGGTATTGAAGCAGGACGGCACGCTGTACAAAGGCGCGCAGGAGCCTGAGTTTGATAAAGAGATGGCGTTGAAACTGTATGACGACCTGGTGTTTATCCGCGTGTTGGATGAACGCATGGTTGGGGCGCAGCGCCAGGGTCGAATTCCGTTCTATCTGGCCTCGCTTGGCGAGGAAGCGGCGAGTGTCGGCAGTGCGGGTGCGTTGAAGCCTCAGGATATGATCTTTGCTCAATACCGGGAGCAGGGTGCCTTGCGCCACCGGGGTTTCACCGTGGACCAGTTTATGGATCAGTGCTTTTCCAACGAGCGCGACCTTGGCAAGGGCCGCCAGATGCCGATTCACTACGGCAGCAAAGCATTGAATTACAACACCATTTCCTCGCCCCTGGGCACCCAGATTCCGCAAGCGGCAGGCTATGCCTATGGCCAGAAACTGGATGGCCTTGATGCCTGCACCATTTGTTACTTTGGTGAGGGTGCCGCCAGTGAGGGTGACTTTCATGCCGGCCTGAACATGGCGGCCGTGTTGAAATGCCCGACGATCTTTTTGTGTCGTAACAACGGTTATGCGATTTCCACGCCTTCGGCTGAGCAGTTCAGTGGTGACGGCGTTGCCTCGCGCGGTATTGGTTATGGCATTGCCACGATGCGGGTTGACGGTAACGATTTACTCGCTGTTTATGCGGCCACCGCTGCAGCGCGAGCCTATGCGCTGGAACACAATGCACCGGTGCTAATCGAGGCGATGTCGTATCGGCTCGGCGCGCATTCCACTTCCGATGACCCGACCGGCTATCGCTCCAAAGATGAAGAGGCCCAGTGGGCCAAGAAAGACCCGATCTTGCGCTACAAACACTGGCTGACTCATAAAGGTTGGTGGAGTGATGAGCAGGAGAAGACGCTCTATGCCGAACACCGGGCTACCATTCTGGCGGCAATGAAAGCAGCCGAAAAACGGCCGGTGCCGATCATTGATCACCTGATTACCGATGTCTACGACGAACCAACACCGCATTTGCGTCAGCAATTGAAACAGCTGAAAGCGCACATGCGCAAATACCCGGATCAGTATCCGAAAACATCAGGGAGGTTGGACGCATGAGTCAGATGAATCTGTTACAGGCGATTAACAACGCCCTGATCACCGCCATGGAAAAAGACGATAAAGTCGTCTGTTTCGGCGAAGACGTTGGCCACTTCGGTGGTGTGTTCCGGGCGACCAGCCATTTGCAGGAGAAGTTCGGCCGGGCGCGCTGTTTTAATACGCCGTTGACCGAGCAGGGCATTATAGGCTTTGCCAATGGCCTGGCTTCGCAAGGGCATAAAGCCATCGCTGAAATCCAGTTTGGTGATTACATTTTTCCGGCGTTCGACCAAATTGTGAATGAGACCGCCAAGTTCCGTTATCGCAGCGGCAATGAATTCAACGTTGGCGGGCTGACCATTCGTACCCCTTACGGCGGTGGCATTCGCGGCGGGCATTATCACTCGCAAAGCCCCGAGGCGTATTTTGCGCACACCCCCGGCTTAAAAGTCGTCGTGCCCCGCAACCCGCATCAGGCCAAAGGGTTGTTGCTGGCCTCGATTCGCGATGACAATCCGGTGATTTTCTTTGAACCAAAGCGGTTATACCGCGCTGCCGTGGGCGACGTGCCCGAAGACGATTACGAACTGCCCATCGGCGTCGCCGAGATCGTGCGTGAAGGGCAGGATTGCACCTTGCTCGCCTGGGGCGCCCAGATGGAGGTCGCCAGCAAGGCCGCCGAGCGGGCGGAAAAGGAAGGCATCGACTGCGAAGTCATCGACCTGCGCAGCATTCTGCCCTGGGATGTCGATACCCTGATTGCCTCGGTGAAGAAAACCGGTCGCCTGGTCGTCACCCACGAAGCCCCGCTGACCAATGGCTTCGGCGCCGAGATCGCCGCCACCGTTCAGGAGCAGGCGTTCCTGCACCTCGAAGCTCCGGTCAATCGCGTTTGCGGGCTTGATGTGCCGTATCCGTTATCGCACGAGGCCGAATACATGCCGGATGAGACCAAAGTCTTCGAAGCCATTCACGCCACGATGAATTATTAAGGAGCAGGACCATGAAAGAAGATTTTATCCTGCCGGACATCGGCGAAGGCATTGTTGAGTGTGAACTGGTGGAATGGTTGGTTGAAGAAGGCGACATCGTCGTCGAAGACCAGCCGGTGGCCGATGTGCAAACCGATAAAGCCCTGGTGCAAATTCCCGCCAAGCACGCAGGACGGGTGTTAAAACGTTACGTTGAGCAGGGCGACATCGCCAAAGTACATGCACCTCTGTTTGCACTGGAAATTGAAGACGAATCTACACCCAGTCAGCCAGAGAAAAAAACAGAACCCAAACCTGAAAACCAGGGTGCTTCGCCAGCGACGGCTAGCGCCAAGGCGGGTTACGAAGAAGATTTCATCCTGCCGGACATCGGCGAAGGTATTGTTGAATGCGAACTGGTCGAATGGCTGGTCGAAGAAGGCGATACCGTCACCGAAGACCAACCGGTAGCCGATGTGCAAACCGACAAAGCCCTGGTGCAAATTCCCGCCAAACACGCAGGCCGGGTGGTAAAGCGCTATGTCGAGCAGGGCGAGATCGCCAGGGTGCACTCGCCCCTGTTCCGACTTGCCCTGAGCGACTACGAAGACCACACGCCCACTGCCCCGGCCGTCGCCCAACCCAAGGCACCGGAAGCGGTTACGCAGACGCGCCAGAGTATCAGCAGCACCGATGAAAACCGGCGCAAGGTACTGGCGACTCCCGCGGTGCGACGCATAGCGCGTGAACATGAAATTGAATTGGGTAAAGTGCCAGCCTCCGGCAAGAATGGCCGGGTACTGAAAGAAGACATGCTGCGTTTTATGGGTGAACTGGAAGACGAGCCTGGATCCAAGCGCAAGCCAACGGAAACCGCCAAACCCAAAGCAGCCACGGCCCACAAAGGCGACGTCGACATCATTCCGGTCAAAGGCATGCGCGCGGCCATGGCCCGGCAGATGACGCATTCGGCCCAAACCATTCCGCATTTTACCTATTCCGAAGAAATCGACGTCACCGAACTGACCCGGCTGCGCCGTTCGCTGAACCAGCGACTGGAAAGCCAGGGCGTTAAACTGACCGTGATGAGTCTGTTCATCAAGAGCCTCTCAGTTGCCCTGAAACGTCACCCCATTGTGAACAGCCACATGAGCGACGCAGGCGATGAAATCCACCAGTTCGCCGATCACAACATAGGCATGGCGGTGGATTCACCAATGGGCCTGCTGGTGCCGAACATTAAAGGCGTGCAAAACCTTAGCCTGCTGGAATTGGCCGAAGAGATAAAACGCTTAACAGAATCCGGAAGGTCGGGACGTCTGAGTCCGGATGATCTGAAAGGCGGCACGATTACCGTCTCCAACATCGGCTCCATTGGCGGCACGGTCACCACACCCATCGTCAATGCACCGGAGGTGGCTATTGTCGGAATTGGTCGTTTACAGCGCCTGCCAAGACCCAACAAAAAGGATGAACTCGAAATTCGAGACATCATTCAGGTCAGCTGGTCTGGAGATCACAGGGTGTTGGACGGAGGCACCATTGCTCGCTTCTGCAATGACTGGAAAGCCTTGCTGGAGCAACCAAACGACATGGTGTTGTGGATGGTTTAGGCGGCTGAAGGTAAAGCAAGGGGGGGCCCTTTAGGCCGTCTTCGACACGAACAAGACCAGTTACTTCTTAAAGTAGCGCAAGTAACCACGCTATGAGTGCCTGGCGTCGGTTGTGTCTAGCCGGGGAAGTCCGCAGCAAGGATGCTGCGGTCTAGGCCCCATGGATGGGTTCACGCCGACCCCGGATAGGCGCAAGCGGCGGCTGGCACGGACTCATGGCGCACTAGGTATGCTGAACCAGGGCAGCCGACTACTTCAACAAAAACCCGCGCTTCTGCAGGAAGGGCAACATGTGGGGCCGCGCTTCTTTTTGCAGCATGCCTGAGATCTGTTCGCTCCAACTCTGGCTCTTTGGATTACCACTGCGGGTCGCGTAGTAGTGTCGGACGTGTTCGTCGTAGTCTTTTACAGTCGCCACATCATCTGGCTCGTAACCATTTTGTTTCAGTACGACTGACACCGGCAAACGGGGTTTTACCTCCGGGTTCTGGTCGGGGTAGCCGATGCACAGGCCGAAGACCGGGTAGACCAGATCGGGCAGGCCGAGCACATCGCTGACACCCTGAGGGTTATTGCGCAACGCACCGATGTAGCAGATGCCCAGATCCTGAGATTCGGCTGCCACGACCAGGTTCTGGGCGAACAGGGCAGCATCGACTGAAGCGGTCAGGAACTGCTCGGTGAAACCACTCAGCATGGGCGCATCGTGCATCTCGCAGGCTTGCTTGTGACGGTTCATATCGGCACAGAATACGAAAAACACCGGCGCTTCGTTAATGTATTTCTGGTTGTTGCCCAACTCAGCCAGTTTGGCGCGCTTTTCCGGGTCAGTGACCTGAATCACCGTGGTGGTTTGGATAAAGCTCGACGTAGCAGCACCCTGGCCGCAGCGGACCAGATCTTCTACCAGCTCTTGCGGGACCGGTTTGTTGGTAAAGGCACGAATCGATCGGTGGGACTGGAGTAATTGGGTAACAGCGTTCATTCAAATCTCCGAATTAGGGGGTTTCTTCATAGCCTCAGGGTAGCATGGCCTGGCAAGTCATAGTCGACCGCTTCGTTCCTGCAGCGCAACAGTCATCCGTGTTTGTCTGGGTGGGGCACTGGCCGTACACTGGCACACCGTTGTTCTTACCGAGCCTGATTACCATGTGCCAAGATCACCACCCAGCCGAACCAGCAGCCATCAGCGCACAGGATGAACCGATGATCGAACCAATTCCGCTGTGGGGCAGCGAACTGTTCATTGCGCCCCTGGCAGAGCATTCGCTGATCGCCAGCCAACTGATCTCGCTTATTTATCGCCATCATGCTCACCATAAAATAGCGGTAGCCAGCGAAGTCGCCGTGGGCGCCAAACAGCATCTGTTCGAAAGTGAGCTGGACTTTCTCGACGGTGACGACCTCGACGTGCAGGTGCTAAACCAGGCGTTATCGTCGCTGGTGCTGGACATAGCCACCTACGCAAACGAAGGCCACTGGCCAGAAGACGCCAGCGCAGACGTCACCATCACCGAAAGCTGGTATCACCTCACCCAAACGGGCGGCTACCACGATGCTCACTCCCACCCCAATTGTTCCTGGTGCGGTATCTACTACCTTGAAGTCGGCGATGCCGACTTTGAGCGGCGCAGCGGTGTAAACCGATTCTACGACCCAAGAGTCAATGCCGATCATTTTCTGGATGCGGGGAGTCATTACCTGAATGGACAGGGTATTTACGACATCCAGCCCGTCGCGGGGCAGGTGGTTATTTTTCCATCCTATCTAAAGCACTCGGCCTTGCCGTATTTCGGCAGTAAGGATCGAGTGGTGGTGGCGTTTAATGCGAGAGTCGACTTCGTCTAGTGTCATGAGTTAGAAATTCGTGCTGAAGTTACCTCATGTTCACCCAAGGACTGCCAGGTGCGCCTGCTGGAGGCCGTTAGACCGCAGGGATGCGGTCTTCGAGCCCCCATGGATGGGTTCACGGCGTGCCTTCAGAAGGCGTACCTGGTAGTCCGACTGCCACAGAAGCAGAGGTCACCACCCAAGCCCATTGACCTGCGAATTTCTGACTCATGACACCAGGCAACCACCTTACTTCGGATTGCGCCGGGTCAGGCTGAACAGGTCTTTGCGCCGGTCTTTCAGATTGGTGACCGAGCCTTCACTGCGCACCAGTTTCAGTTTGTTGAAATCCAGATCCGAAAAGAAAATCATCTCGGTGTTGGGCGTGGTTTCGTTCAGCACCGCATCATGCGGGAAGGCGAAATCCGACGGGCTGAAGACCGCACTCTGAGCATACTGAATGTCGAGGTTCTCGATTGAGGGCAAGTTGCCAACGCTGCCGCAAATGACCACATAGCATTCGTTTTCGATGGCCCGGGCATGGGCACAGTGGCGCACGCGCAGGTAGCCATTTTTGGTATCGGTCCAGAACGGGACGAAGAGAATGTCCATATCGTCATCGGCCAGCAGGCGGCCGAGCTCCGGGAACTCAACATCGTAGCAGATCAGCATGCCAACCCGCCCGGCATCGGTCTCGAAAACCGCCAGCTCGTTACCGCCCTCGATGATCCAGTCGCGACGCTCCTGCGGCGTGATGTGCAGCTTGGCCTGGCGCTCCTGAGTGCCGTCGCGGCGAAACAGGTAGGCGATGTTGTACAGGTAACCGTTGTCGTCGGCCTCAATCATCGAACCCGCTATGATATTGATGTTATAGCTGACCGCCATGCGGCTCATTTCAGTTTTGAACTTTTCAGTAAAAGTCCCCAGAAATCGGATCGCCTCAACCTGATCGGTTTGGTCGGTCAGGCCCATCAGCGGAGCGTTAAACAGCTCCGGGAACACCGCGAAGTCACTCTGGTAACCCGATAAGGCATCGATGAAATATTCGACCTGCTGCAACACATCCTCGACCGAGGCAAATTCACGCATCTGCCACTGCACAGCGCCAACGCGGGCATGGCTTCGAGTGTTGTCTAGCACGAGCTCGGCCGGCTCGAAGAGAATGTTGTTCCATTCGAGCAGAGTGGCAAAGCCGAGTGATTTCTCATCTTCCGGCAGGTAGCGGCGCATCAGGCGTTTAACCTGAAAGTCGTTAGCCAACTGGAACGAGAGAATCGGGTCGTGAATTTCCTTGCGGGCGACCTGGTCGATGTACTCGGTCGGTTTCAGTTCATCAGCGTGTTCGTGGTAATTGGGAATCCGGCCACCGGCCAGAATGGCACGCAAATTCAACTGACGGCACAGTTCCTTGCGCGAATCATAGAGCCGACGCCCGAGGCGATGGCCGCGGTAATCCGGGTCGATAAGCACATCGAGCCCATACATGGCATCGCCGCGGGTGTTGTTCAGGATGATCTCCCGCTGACCAATCAGATCGTCGTATTTGTGCGGGTTAGAGAAAGTGGTGTAATCCACCAGCACGCTCAGCGCCACGCCGATCAGTTCGCCATCATCATCAATGGCAATCTGGCCGTCTGGAAAATCCTTGATCAGCCGTTTGATGGTCTCTTCCGGCCAGGCGCCACCAATATCGTCATACACCCGGTCCATCAGGCGCTTGAGTTGGGGGTAGTCGTCTTCGACCAGGTTACGCAGGTGAAGGTGGAGGTCGTCGGATTGCATCATGGGCTGTGTCCTGAGGGTGTCGCTCGCATTCCGGTGCCAGGGCTGGCCTTGTTGCCTGTGGTTCGTGTCGGCAACCGGGTTGCCGACACTTTGCATAGTGCCAACTTTGAATGCGAGCTTGTAAGAATTAGACGCTCAGTTTACCAGTTTGTCTGGGGGTCTGCTTAGAAGCTAAGGCTTACTAGAACTCAAGTGCGGAATTTGCGACCAGCTGAGTGTCGGGTGCTGGGTATACCTGTCTGGGGAAGTCCGCAGCATGGATGCTGCGGTCTAGGCCCCATGGAAGGGTTCACGCCGGCCCCAGACAGGTATACCCGGTGCCTGACACGGGCTCCTGGCACCAAGGCAAAACTCAACCGAAGGGTGGAACGCCGATCAGCCACTGGTGGGCCCAGAAAGCGAATACGGCATAGCCCACCAGGCCGCCAACAACCGCGATGATGTCGTACTTGAGGCCGTTGACCGGGTAGTGGGTGTTGTTTGCACGGTCTTTACGGCGGGCATAAATGAAATACGCCACGGCCCAGGCCAGGAAGCCACCGAACAATAGAATATCAGCCAGGGTACCGTTGGCGATTAGGTGAGCGATGGCCCAGGTCTTTACAGCCAGCACCATGGGGTGGCCAAGCCGGGCTTTAATGCGGTTGCCCGGCACATAAGCGGCTGCCAGGAAAATAAAAGCAGGGATCATCAACAAGGCTGAGAGGTGGCGGGTCCAGCCGGGGGCAAACCAGACCCAGACCGGGTCGAGGCGGGCCATGCCATAGCCCCAGATGATCAGACCGAATCCCATCAGCGATACCAGGCTGTACAGAGCTTTCCAGGGCATTCGGCCCATCTGGCGAATCATCGATTCCCGCCATTGCGGCGCCAGCATAGGGGTGGAGTGGATGCCGAGAAAAATAACCAGGCCGACGACCAGTGCGATCATGTTACATCCTTTTTGACACGGTTTTGGGAAGTAATCCGGAAGACAGGTTAGCGGAGCGAGGGCGGGCTGTATACTGGCTGATAGTCACCAGAGTGAAGTTCTCTCTGAAGGTTGTCGATCACCGCACAAATTCATTTAATGCTTGAGTGATGCCGTCACCTTCGATACAAAGCTTACTGATTTTGCCATTGAGCATGACCGTGTCTGACGATTCATCTTCTACCCTGTCACATTTTTTAGCTGGCCTGCGAGCCAGCGCTTCGCTGGCTATCGGCTACGTGCCCATGGCGTTTTCTTTTGGCGTAGTAGCGTTACAGGCAAACCTCGCGCCCTGGCAGGCGATGGCCATCTCCATCATCGTCTTCGCCGGTGCAGCCCAGTTTGTTCTGGCCAGCCTGCTCGCGGCCGGAACCGGTGGACTGACAGCACTGATGGCCGTGTTGCTGCTGAATGTACGCCACGTCTTCTATGGCCCGGCCCTGGCGGCACAGCTGACTCGCAAACCGGGTCGCTGGTCGCCGCTGCTGGCGTTTGGCCTGACCGATGAGGCTTTTGCCACGGCGATGTCCGAAGCCACCCGGCGCAAGCTGCCCCCGGTCTGGTGCGTGGGTGTCGGGCTCGGTGCCTATGGCTCCTGGGTGATGGGCACCGGCTTGGGTGTGATGCTGGGAGCTGGCCTAGGCGGCGATGACGGTGTGATTGGCCAGGCGCTCAGTTTTGTGTTGCCCGCTTTGTTCATTGCCTTGATCGGGCAAGCCTTTCAGCGAGCGCTTTGGCCGGTAATTGCAGTGAGTGCCGTGCTAACCGGTCTCTCGCTGCTGTGGCTGCCCGGGCATGTGGCGATGATTGTCGGCATGATCGGCGGCGCGTTGATTCGGCCCTGGGTGGGTGTGAACCGGGAGGGTCGGTCTTGAATTTCATGACTCTGATTCTGCTGGCCGGGGCTGGCACGTTTTTAATGCGATTTTTGCCTCTGATCACCGGGTCTGGTTTGTCCCAACGCCCATCACGACTGACCCTGATGCTCAGTGCCCTGGGGCTGACGGCGATTACCGCCCTGATCGTGTTATCGGTGGTTGGGCTTTGGCAGCCGGAGGAGGCATTTGGTTCAATGCTGCGCTTGGTGGTTGGCAGCGTATCGGTGCTGGTTGCGCTGCGGATCAGCGGTCACGTGGGCGTGGCGACTCTGGTAGGTGCGGTGGTATACGGCATGACAGGGCTTTTGGGCGGATGAGTTAAACGCCCCGTAATTCTCGACACGTTCAGCCCTCGGGATGATCCAGCTCAATAATGCGTTCAAGCATGCCCAGTAACCACTCTTTCTCACCCTTGTTCATTACCTGCTCAAAATGAGCCTCGTGCGCCAGTACTTTTCTATGCAGGTTCTCGGTAAACCGCACACCTTCATCGGTCAGGAACAAGGCATAGGAACGCCGGTCGGAATCCGACTGGCGACGTTCAATCAACCCCTGCTTTTCCAGTTTATCGACCGCCGATACCATCGCCGAGCGATCGGTATCGATGGCATTGGCCACGGCGGTCTGCGTCAGCCCCGGGTTATCCCGCACCACACACAGAATACCGAACAGACCCGGTGTTACGCCCTGTTCGGTGCAGGTCGCCGTGAAGTTCTCAAAATAGGCAAGCTGTGCCCGGCGTAACCGGTAACCCACCAGACTGTTCAACAAGGTGGCATCTATTTTTTGGGTGTTCTGGGTCATCGGGGCTCCTGTTGATGTGCCAGTGTTGGTGTTAGGTTCGTTCCTTTCGGGGGACAAAGCGTCCATATTACCACCTAAGGTTTTTTAGATCACAACACAAACTCCAAAGTGTTTGTGACCCGTTATTAGTTGCCCCACGGACGGGTTCATGCCGACCCCGGATGGGTCTCCCCGGTGGCCTGCACGGGCGATTACCACCGTATTACACCGAGGAAGGGCAAAACCAGCGTCCGGCAAAAACTCCTGGCACAAAGTTCAACTACCCGTCAGCACCAACACGATCGCCGGGAAGAAAATAACCAGTGCAACCACCACCAGGTCGGCAATCAGGAAAGTACTGACGCCCTTGAAAATATCGACCAGACTCGCGTATTGGCCGGCGACGCCGCGTATCACGAAGATATTCATGCCCACCGGCGGTGTGATCATGCCGATCTCCAGCAGTTTTACCAGCAGCACGCCAAACCAGATCAGGCTGATGTCGTATTGCTCGAAAACTGGCATTAAAATCGGCAACGTCACCAGCATGGCGCCAAAGGGTTCCATGAACAGCCCGAGGAACAGATAGATCAGCACCACCATCAGCATCAGTTGCAGGTAGCTTGGGTCCCAGCCAGAAACCGCCTGGGAAATGAAACCCGCCAGACCGCTGAGGCTCAGAAAGACCGTAAACATACTGGCGCCAACCCCAATGATCAGCAGCGAAGCCGTGGTCGACAGGGTTTCCAGCAGCGAGGTGCGAATCAGTGCCCAGCTCAGTTTGCCCAAAACCGCAGAAATAATAATGGCACCGGCCGCGCCGATCGCACCTGCTTCAGTCGCCGTGAAAAAGCCACTGAACAGACCGCCAAACACCATAAAACCCAACAGCAACACTGGCCAGATTTCACGAATGGCTTGGGCCGGGCTGTAATCGTAGGCGCCTTCGACCTTGCGCGGCACGATGTCCGGCCGGCGCCAGCTGACCAGCAGAATAACGATGGTGTAACTGAACGCCGTCAGCAGACCAATGGTAATGCCGCCGAGGAACACCTGAGTGATCGACACCTGAGCGAAAACGCCGTAAACAATCATCAGAATGCTTGGAGGGATCAGCGCGCCAATGGTGCCGCCCGCGGCAATAGTGCCGCAGGCGAAACTTGGCTTGTAGCCGCTGTTAACCATTTCCGGAATCGCGATGCGGCCCATGGCAGCAGCGCAGGCCAGGCTGGAGCCAGATACCGCCGCAAAGCCGGAGCTGGCAAAAATACTGGAAATCGCCAGGCCGCCCGGCAGCCAGCGAAACACCACCTTGGCCGCATTAAACAGCCCGGCGGTCAGGCCCGCGTGGTAACTGACGAAGCCCATCAGCAGGAACATGGGCACGGCGCTCAGCGTCCATTTGGCAACAAAATCATAGGGCGTGCCAGCAAGCATACCGATGGCAACGTCCCAGTTGATCATCCAGGTTACACCACCGAGCGAGACGGCCATCAGCGCCAGGGCAACGGGTACACGCAGGGCCAGCAACACCAGCAGAGCAACCAGACCGTACAAACCGATTTCAACCGACATGGTGAATCCTTACTCCGGGGCGTTGGTGGATGGGGTGGGGGAAAGATGGATGATCAGTCGTATCAGGCAGACCAAGCAGGCCAGGCCGAACGAAATAGGAATCACAAAATAGGTGGGCCAGACCGGCATCGGGAAATCGAGCGACATAACGTAGGCACCGCGTTCAAATTGTTCGACGGCCTTGGTCCAGGTCGCCACCATAAAAATGAAATAGATCAGCAGGGAAATCACCGCAACCAATACATCAGTCCAGGCTTTAAAACGTTCACCCAGAACGTCAGTAACGGCTTCAACGGCAATCATATTGCGTTGATGTTCCACCCAGGCCAGTGGCAGCAGAGCAAGGGTCACCATGTAGTAGCGAGTGACAATCTCCAGCGTGGCGGGAATGGAATAGGACATCGTACTGCGCAGCACCACATCCAACGTTACATGGATCAACATGGCGGCGATGCCCAGGGTGCCCAGCAACGCCAGTGCCCGGGACAGCTGATCGGCCAGGCGATTTAATCCGCTCATCGACATCGAGTTACTCACTCACGTTCTGATAAAAAAGGCGAGGGACCGGTGGTACCAATCCATCGCCAACTGCTTAAGGCAAATTTAGTACATGCAGGGGTTACTGAACACCATAGGTAGAAAAGTCGACCTTGGCCCAGACTTCCTCGTTCACCCGTTCAGCAATGGCCTCGGGGTCGTCATCGAGTTCTGTGGCAATCTCGGTCCATTTATCGACCAGCGTCGTGAACTGCTCCAGCTTGGCTTCCACGTTTTCCAGACCATACCGCGATTCAGCATCGGCAACGACCTGAGCCATGTCGTCTTCAACAAAGGTGGCGGTTGCGTCTAGCAATGCCTGGCTGGGTTCAACAAACTCGATGCCTTCATTGCGCGCCAGTGCCTCGGCTTCAGCGGGCATTTCGTGAGCCCAGCGCTGGGTAGCCAGTGCGCTAGACAGGCTGGATGATTCAGCCAGCATCTTGCGGTCTGCTTCGCTCAGACGTGCCCAGCTGTTGCGGCCAAAGGCGTGCGAAATGGTGGAGTGGTAGGTGCCCAGGCGAATGGTGGTGATGTGTGTGATGACATCGTCCAGCCGGAAGGAGATCAGATCCGCCGAGGAAGCGATGGTGCCATCCAGAATGCCCTGGGAGATGGCTTCAAAGGTTTCGCCGACCGAGGTGTTTGATGGTGACGCACCCATGGTGCTTGCCCAGCGAGCGTATTGGGGGTTGCCGGCACGCAAGCGCAAACCCTGTAAGTCGTCAATGTCGCTGACCGGTTCGGTCGTCAGTAACTGATACAGGTCTGAAGCGTGGCTGCTGGTGTAGACAATGCCCAGGTTTTTCAGGTTGTCCTGGCAGTCGGCGCAATTGACGATGTAGTCGGTCATCGCAGCGCCCATGGCCTGGGAGTTGGTGCCCTGAAACGAGAGGTCACCGACCAGGTTGATTTCCGGCAAATCCGATGGGAAATAAGCAGGCAGGAACATACCCGCATCGGCCAGGCCGCTGGTAACGGCAGTACGCATGTTGCCCAGATTGGCGACTTCCGTGCCCAGAATGGTGCTGTTCATCCGGTTGCCGGTTTTATCGGCGAGTTGTTCCTGGAAGCTGGTAAACAGCGGCGTATGTCCTGGGTGGGCAGGCGGCGTGCCCGGAGCCAGGCGCATATTTTCGGCGTGGACGGCCTGGGCGGCAAAGGCGAGTGTTGCTGCGCTCAGGGTCAGGGTGGCGAGAAATCGAGTCTTACGCATCTCTATAACCTCTTTTGTGTCTTGTTGTATTGGTTAGTGGTGCCGGTGTTCAGTCGGCGCGGTCAGGCGCCGGGTAAGATCTGTGTTGTTTATGTCATATATTGTTGTGCTTATCAACATAAATTGGATAAATACTGACGACAGCCATACTGAATAAGAGGTAGTGTAAGCCGCATGGAGTCTGGGTATAGCCTTTATATAGAGCGTTTTGTTCCAAACCAGTGGCGGCTTATCGCTAAAAATGATTAAAAATAAATTGTTTACAAATACAACAATTAATCGGTAGTCTTCGCTTAACGAATTCATGGGCGGCATCTGGATAGTGGTCTTTCTATCGGGCGCCGCCAACCCGAACAGGATGGGTTGCTATGACCGACACCGCACTGGTATCAATGGACGTAAACGATGGTATCGCCCATGTTTGCCTTAATCGTCCCGCGAAACACAATGCCATTAACGATGCTTTGCTGCTCGAACTGGAAGCACTGTTCAACCCGTTGGACGCGTCCATTCGCGTGGTGATTCTGACCGGGTCTGGCGACAACTTCTGTGCCGGTCTGGATCTGGCCGAACATCAGGCCCGGGAGCCGTTTGAAGTAGTGCGTCACTCCCAGATGTGGCACCGGGTGTTTGGCAAAATGACCAACGCGGGCATCCCTATCGTTGCCGTGCTTAAAGGCGCCGTGATTGGCGGCGGGCTTGAGCTGGCGTCGACCGCTCATGTCCGCATTGCAGAAGATTCCACCTTCTTTCGGTTGCCCGAAGGCCGGCACGGCATCTTCGTTGGCGGCGGTGCCTCGGTGCGAGTGGCCAACGTTATTGGTGCGGGCCGGATGACGGAAATGATGCTGACCGGTCGAACCCTGAATGCCGATGAAGGTGAGCGGTTGGGTCTGGCGCATTACCGGGTTGGCTCGGGTGAAGGCGAGGCCAAAGCCCGCGAGCTGGCCGCCAGCATCGCGCAGAACTCACCGTTGTCGAACTGGGCCATGGTCAGCGCCATGAGCCGCATCGACAGCATGTCGATGGACGACGGTCTCTTTACCGAATCGCTGGTCGCCGGCATGACCCAGACCAGCCCCGAGGTTCAGGCCCGCATAGGCCAATTTCTGAACAGGAAGAAATGATCATGAGCACTACTTATCAGGCTTCCGAGCGCGATGCGCTCTTGTCCCAATACGACGATATCTATCTGGTAGACGGAAGGCGTACGCCGTTTGCCGACTACTGCGGCGTACTGCGTGAAGTGTCTCCAATTGATCTTGGCATTTACGCAGCCCGCGCCACTTTCGAACACAGCGGCATTCCCGCCAGTGACGTTGATGCTGTGATTGCGGGCAGCGTGGCCCAGGCTAGCTTTGATGCCTTCATGCTGCCGCGCCACATCGGTTTGTACTCCGGTGTAAAACAAACCGCCCCTTCGCTGCTGGTGCACCGACTGTGCGCCACCGGCTTCGAAGCCATTCTGACCGCTGCCGACCAGATCAAACTCGGCAAGGCGAAACTGGTGCTCTGTGCCGGTGCCGAGTCGATGTCCCGCAACCCGGTGGCGTCTTATACCCAGCGTGCTGGCTTCAAACTGGGCCAGGTAGAGTTCGGTGATTTCCTCTGGGAAGCGATGATCGACACCGCCCCGGATATGGCCATGGGCCACACCGCCGAAGAGCTGGCCAAACGCTACGACATCAGCCGGGCTGAGGTCGATGACTATGCAGCGCGCAGTTTTGCCGCCGCCATCGATGCCTGGGACCGGGGTTTTTACAACGACGAAGTGGTCTCGGTCACCAACACCGACTTCCCGCTGGAAGGCTATAAAAACCGGGGTCTCAAGCTGTCGGATCGCGCCGCCAGTTTCGATCGGGACGGTCACGTTCGGTCGAGCCCGCTGGAGATTCTGAACAAGCTGCGCCCGGCTTTCGGCGGCGTGCAAACCGGGGGTAACTCCTCAGCCATTGTCGATGGCGCTGCCGCTGTGCTGGTTGCCTCGGGTGAATACGTGCGAGCTCACGGGCTGAAACCACTGGCGCGCATTGTCGGTGGCTCAGTAGTCGGTGTGCCGCCAGAAATCATGGGCATCGGCCCGGCACCGGCGATCAGCAGCGTGCTGGCCAATCAGAAAATGAAACTGGCCGACATTGGCCGTATCGAAATCAACGAAGCCTTTGGCGCCCAGTATATTGCTGTTGAGCGTGAGCTCGGGCTCGACCGCGATAAGGTAAACGTGAATGGCGGCGCCATCGCCATCGGTCACCCGCTGGGCGTCACCGGCGTGCGCCTCACTCACACCGTTGCGCGTCAATTGAAAGAAAGCGGTGAACAGTTTGGCATTTCCTCGGCCTGTGCCGGGGGTGGGCAGGGCATCAGCGTGCTGCTGGAAAATGCGGGTTAAGGGGGCGTTATGAAACTGTCTGAACTCAACGCTCTGGTTACTGGCGCCAGTTCCGGGCTCGGTGAAGCGGTGGCGCGGCATTTAGTCGCCGCCGGTGCCCGGGTTACCCTGGCCGATGTAAACGATGAAGCCGGTCAAAAACTGGCCGCCGAGCTTGGCGACAACGCTGTCTTTGCGCATACCGACATCACCGATGAAACCCAAGTTAGCGCCTCCCTGGCCGCGCTTCAGGAGCGCTGGGGTCCACTCAATGCGCTGATTAATTGCGCAGGCATTCCTGGTGCCGAGCGCGTGCTTGGGCGTAAGGGCGTGCACCGCCTGGACACGTTTTCGCGAGCCATTCAGGTCAACCTGATCGGTACCTTCAATATGATCCGCCTGGCCGCCGAGGCGATGCAACACTCACCGCCGAACGAAGGTCTGGAGCAGGGCGTTATCATCAATACCGCCTCGGTCGCTGCCTACGATGGCCAGATTGGTCAGGCAGCCTACGCCGCATCCAAAGGTGGCATCGTCAGCATGACGCTGCCACTGGCACGGGAATTGTCGGCCTTCGGCATTCGGGTAATGACCATAGCGCCCGGGCTGTTTAAAACACCGATGATGTCGGTATTGCCCGAAGAAGTGCAGCAATCACTCGGCGATTCCGTGCCCTTTCCGGCCCGCCTGGGTGAGCCTGAAGAATTTGCCGCGCTCGCCGCTCATATTCTGGAAAACCCCATGCTCAACGGCGAAGTCATTCGCCTCGATGGCGCGTTGCGCATGGCGGCGAGGTAACCGCATGACTGCCTATCGTGTGCCGGTAGAAGACATCCGTTTCGGGCTGCAGCATTTAATCGGTCGTGACCGGTTGAACCGGTTGCCCGCCTGCGAAGCGCTCGACGATGAACTGATGAGCGCCGTTATCGAAGAAGCGGCCCGCTTCGCCGAGCAGGTTCTGGCGCCGTTGAATGCAACCGGTGATCAGCAAGGCTGTCGTCTCGACCAGGGCAAAGTGACAACTCCGGATGGCTGGGCAGAGGCCTACGCGCAATTCCGGGAAGCAGGGTGGACAGGCCTGTGTTTGCCGGAATCCCTGGGTGGCCAGGCGTTGCCCAAGGTATTGGCCATGGCCGTCACAGAAGGCTGGCAAAGTGCGAACCTGGCGTTCAGCCTGGTGCAACCACTGACCGAAGGTGCTGTCGAAGCCTTACTGGCCAGTGGTGATACGAACTTGATCGAACAGTACGGAGCACACCTGGTCAGCGGCGACTGGACCGCCACCATGGCGCTGACTGAACCCGCGGCCGGGTCAGACCTCGGGCTGATGAAAACCCGGGCCACAGCCGATGAGCGGGGCGGCTACCGTTTGCAGGGCGACAAGCAATTTATCACCTACGGTGATCACGATTTTACAGAACGCAAACTGCATCTGGTGCTGGCACGATTGCCCGATGCACCGGCAGGCAGCAAAGGCATTTCCCTGTTTGCCGTGCCCAGTCACGTTGAAACGCAAGACGGTCAATTGCAACCCAATGACGTGGCCTGCACCGGCATCGAACACAAACTCGGCCTGCACGGTAGCCCAACCTGTTCGTTGCAACTGGGTGGCAACCAGGGCGCCTGGGGCCAATTAGTCGGCGAACCGAATCGTGGCCTGTCGGTCATGTTCGTAATGATGAACGAAGCCCGGTTAAGCGTTGGCTTGCAAGGCGTAGCTGTAGCTGAACGAGCCTACCAGGCGGCACTCGCCTGGGCGCAAGAACGTCAGCAGGGCCGCCACGTAGAAACCGGCAAGAGCCCAGTAGCCCTCGTCGAACACCCGGACATCCAACGTCTGCTACTCGGTATGCGCAGCTGCCTGTTTGCGGCGCGAATGCTGGGCCTGCACCTCGGCCACAAAGTTGATTGCGCACGAGAAAAACATCACCCCGAGTCGCAGCAAGCACAACAGGAACTCGATTTACTCACACCAATATTCAAGGCACACGTTACCGAAATGGCAAACCGCTTAACCGGCGATGCCATTCAAATATTCGGCGGCATGGGGTTCATCGAAGAAACCGGCGTCGCTCAGTTTTATCGCGACCTGCGCATCAGCACTATTTACGAAGGCACCACCGGCATCCAGGCGCAAGACTTTCTGTTCAGAAAACTCCAGCGCGACAATGGCGAAATATTTTACGACTGGCTGAACCGTATAAAAACCGACCTTCAGCCACTCAGCGAACATCCGGAATGTTCAACAGACTGGGCACTGCTAACCCGAAAAATAGATGCACTGCACAACACCGCCCGCGACCTGCTCGAACACCAGGCCAGCAACGCCACCCTAATGCACGCAGCGTCAGTAGCTCTATTGGAAGCCACCGGCATTCTGGCTCTCGGCTGGCAATTGGCCTTGTCAGTGCTGGCCGCCGAAAACGACACAGTATCGCCCAAAGAACGAAACAACATCCAGGCCTTACTGGCGTTCTACTGCGCGCACCATTTGCCAGAAATACGAGTGCATCTGGACCGGGTTCAAAATGCGGACCGTGGCATTGGCCAGTACCAGTTCGGGTGAGTTTTTTGCCAGGAGTTCGTGCCAGCAGCCGGGTATACCTATCCGGGGTCGGCGTGAATCCATCCATGGAGCCTAGTCCGCAGCATCCTTGCTGCGGACTACCCCGGATAGGTACACCCGGCAGCTTGCTCTTAGTTTGGTGGCGACGCTTAACCTGAAAATGAAAAAATAGTTTTAAGATTTTTAAAGTTTAGGTTGGCAATTAACACAGGGTTGCAGGGGCGTTTCACGCAGTAGCGGGCAGGACGCCCGCGTGCCGTTTGGCGGCACAGGGATGTGCCTCCAAAACGGCACGGAGTGAAGCGGGCCTGCAACCCGAACGATTGCCACCGCATAAAATTCAACGTTAACCACAGTAACAACCCACGCTCGCAACAAAAAGAGAGCCGGGTGACTAAAATAAAAAGGTGAGGAAATGGCAACAGGTTACCGCGATATTGAAATCGGTCAGGCGACCGCTCGATTGACGAAGCGTTCCGACGGCACTCAGTTGCTGGAAACCGAAGAGCAGCTACCGGCCTACCCCGATACGTTAATCGAACGGTTGGATCACTGGGCCAGCGTTGCGACAGACCGGGTGTTTGTGGCTGAGCGCAACAGCGAAGGTGAATGGGAACCGGTCAGTTATGGTGAAACGCTGCAACGGGTTCGGTCACTGGCGCAGGCGCTGTTGGATATGGGGCTGACGCCCGAACGACCTCTTGCGATTTTGAGTGGCAACAGTACCGAGCATTTATTGCTGGCTTTGGCAGCGATGTATGTGGGCATACCCTATGCGCCCTTGTCACCGGCTTATTGTCTGATCAGTAAAGACTTTGGCAAGGCCAAATACATCTGTGAACTGCTCACGCCCGGAGCCTATTTTGTCGACAACGCCAGCGATTATGGCGACGCTCTCAATGCCATCGCAGCAGATGATGCCCAGGTGATTGCGTTGGATACCACCGGTTACACTGGCACTTCACAACCGTTCAGCAGTCTGGTGTCGACACCGGTTACTGATGCAGTCGACCAGGCGCATGCCGCATTAACGCCCGATACCATTGCCAAGTTTCTGTTTACCTCCGGTTCAACCGGCATGCCCAAAGGCGTTATCAACACCAACCGGATGCTGGCATCGAACCAGGAGATGCTTGCCGCAGTTATGCCCTTTCTGAAAAAAGAGCCGCCGGTATTGCTCGACTGGTTGCCCTGGAACCATACCTTCGGTGGCAACCACAACGTGGGCATTGTGTTGTACAACGGCGGTACCTTGTACATCGACGATGGCAAGCCGACGCCTGCCTTGTTTGAGCGCACAATCCATAACCTCCAGGAAATTTCGCCGACGGTTTACTTCAACGTACCCAAAGGGTTTGAACTACTGGCCGACCGGCTGGAGCAAGACAATGCGTTACGCGAACGCTTCTTCCGGGACCTGAATCTGATGTTCTTTGCCGGTGCCGGGCTTTCCCAGCACGTCTGGGACAAGCTGGACAACCTGGCCATTAAAACCATCGGCGCCAAAATTGGAATGTTGACCGGATTGGGGGCAACTGAAACCGCTCCGTCGGCGATGTTTGCCTCGCTGGAAGAATCGCAATCCGGTGTGATCGGTCTACCGGCTTTGGGGGTTGCGGTAAAGCTGGTACCCAATGGCGGCAAGCTTGAATGCCGGGTCAAAGGTCCGAATGTCATGCCGGGATATTGGCGCCAGCCGGATGTGACCGCCAAGGTGTTTGATGAAGAAGGCTTCTATTGTCTGGGCGATGCCGCCAAATTCATCGACCCGGAAAACCCGCAGCGCGGCATGAAATTCGATGGCCGCATCTCGGAAGACTTCAAACTCAACACCGGCACCTGGGTCAGTGTCGGGCCGTTGCGCGCGCGAATTATTGACGCCGGTGCGCCTGTGGTTCAGGACGTCGTTATCGCCGGGCTCGATCGGGCTTTTGTTTCCGCATTGGTGTTCCCCGAGCGGGAGCAGTGTCGTCTTCTGGCTGGTTTGGATGCAGACGCCGAGATCGACGACGTGGTGAAACACCCCGTTGTCATTGAACGCTTCAAGCAATTGCTGCGTGACCTGAAGGCCAGCAGCACGGGCAGTTCGAACCGCGTTGAACGTTTGGTGTTACTCACGGAACTGCCGCGTCTCGATGCTCATGAAATTACCGACAAAGGCTCGATTAATCAGCGCGCCGTGCTGGAAAACCGCGCCAAAGTGGTTGACGAGATATACCAGTCAATCCCGTCCGCCGCTGTCATGACACTCACCGACTAAGGATCATCCCATGCTCATCAACCGACATACACAAACCATTGAGTGGGGTGATTGCGATCCGGCCGGCATCGTTTTTTACCCCCGTTATTTTGCGTACTTCGATGCCTGTACCGGCAAGCTGTTTGCCAAAGCCGGCTTTCCAAAATTCGACATGCTCAAGCAGTTCGACATGGTCGGTATACCCATGGTCGATACCCGTTCGAAGTTTTATATCCCGTCCCATTTTGGCGAAGAGGTGGTGATTGAATCGACCGTTACCGAATTTCGGCGCAGCAGTTTCGATGTGCACCACAGTATTTTGAAAGGCGATGCCCTGGCTGTAGAGGGTTTCGAAACCCGGGTCTGGGTTGGGCGTGACCCGGACGATGCCGATAAGATCAAATCCCAGGCCATTCCCCGTGAAGTAATTGAAGCGTTTAACCGCTGAGCTCTGAGAGGTTTTGGATGAAGTGCGGAAAACCTGTATAGAACCCCAGCCCGTGGGACGGCGCAGCCGTTTGGCCGACGTTACGATCTCGGCTGGTTGATTCGCCCCCAACCATGGCGTTGTAACGCCGCTTCCTGTAAGCTGCACCGCCGCTCAAAAACGGGCGTCGCGACCTGCCTGTTAAAAGGATGGGTCACCCATCTTTGCTTTTCAAAATAGAGAATCTCCGAACTATGAGCTTTGCCTCTCTCGGCCTGTCATTGCCACTGCAGAAAGCAGTGGCCGACCAAGGCTATGATACACCGTCACCCATTCAGGCCCAGGCTATACCCGCCGTACTATCAGGCCGTGATGTGATGGCCGCTGCCCAAACCGGCACCGGCAAAACCGCAGGCTTTACCCTGCCCTTGTTGCAACGCCTTGCTGACGGCGAACGTGCCCGCAGCAACAGCACCCGCGCACTGATTTTGACCCCAACCCGGGAACTGGCCGCCCAGATCCAGGAAAGCGTCGTTACTTACGGCCGCCACCTGAACCTGAGCTCAACCGTTGTCTTCGGTGGCGTTAAAATTAACCCGCAAATGATGGCCCTGCGCAAAGGCGCCGACATCCTGGTGGCCACACCGGGTCGTCTGCTCGATTTGTTTAACCAGCGTGCGGTTAACTTCAAGCAACTCGAAGTACTGGTGCTGGACGAAGCCGACCGCATGCTCGACATGGGCTTCATCAACGACATCAAGAAAATTCTGGCCGTGCTGCCCAAAGAGCGCCAGAACCTGTTGTTTTCAGCTACCTTTTCACCGGATATTCGCACCCTGGCCAAAGGCCTGGTGAACGACCCGGTTGAAATCTCCGTCACGCCGCGCAACACCACGGCCGCCACGGTGACTCAGTTGGTGCACACCGTCGATAAAAAGCGCAAGCCCGCCCTGCTGGCCAAGCTGATTCACGACGGCAGCTGGCAGCAGGCGCTGGTGTTCACCCGCACCAAGCACGGCGCCAACAAACTGACCGAGTTTCTGGAAAAGAACGACATTCGCGCTGCTGCCATTCACGGCAACAAGAGCCAGGGTGCCCGTACCAAGGCACTGGCCAACTTCAAGGCCGGTAAAGTCAGTATTCTGGTTGCGACCGACATCGCCGCCCGGGGTTTGGACATCGACCAGCTGCCGCAGGTGGTGAATTTCGATCTGCCCAACATCGCCGAAGACTACGTGCACCGCATTGGCCGTACCGGTCGTGCCGGTGCATCGGGCAAGGCGATTTCCCTGGTCAGTGCCGATGAAGCGGACTTTCTGGCCGGCATCGAAAAGCTGACCAGCCAGCGCATCGAACGCACCGAAATTGAGGGCTTCGAGCCCGATCAGCGAGTACCGGAAGGTCGCCCCAGCAGCAAACGTCCGGCCAGCAGTTCACGGCCAAGTCGTCCGCAATCGTCACGCAATGGCAGTGGCAACAGCCAGGGCCGTTCGTCCGGTGACCGCAACGATCGCCGTTCAGACACCCCTGCCAACAAGCCGACCGTGCGTCGCAAGCCAAGACCCTCTCGCCCCCGCAGTTCTTCTGCTACAGCCTGATGACGGCACCAGTTACAGAGCGACTCAGGCCGCTCTGTAACCAGCAAGTGCTGTGAAATAACCTTCTTCTACAAAACCTTCATGAAACCACCTGCATTTTGGCCGGATTCATGTCTGCTAGAGCGGAATTCAGGATGTAGTAATAGAAATGGAAGCGGGTGCAGAAGAGGTTGATGTGGGCACCCGGAATGTGAACCGGGCCGCTGAGGTCACAATAAAAATTCAAACCGGTTCCAGCTGTCGTAATGGAGTGATGTGTCAGTCGCTATACACGACCCGGTTTCGTCCGGCGTCCTTGGCCTTGAATAAAGCCCGGTCCGCTCGGGCGAACACTTTGTCGAACATGACCTGGGTGGATTCATGATGCGGGTGCGGACGCATTTGGGCGACACCGAAGCTGGCACAGATGGTCAGTTCGGTTTTTCGCCAGGTAATGCGATGTTCCTGCAGTTTCTGGCGCAGAGTTTCTGCCAGTGTGCAGGCTGTCGGGCCGTTTGCAGCGACCCAGAGTGCAAATTCCTCGCCCCCAAATCTCGACAGGGTGGCGTTCTCCGGCAGAACAGTGCGTAAGGTGTTGGCGATGTTTCTGAGCACCGCATCGCCAGCTTGATGACCCAGGGTGTCGTTGATGCGTTTAAAATCGTCCAAGTCGATAATGATCAGCGAGCCCAGCGTTGGTGATTTCTGTAACGATTGCTTAATGCGCCGAATCAGCGCACGGCGGTTGTACAGGCCAGTCAGATAGTCGTGATTAACTTCCCATTCCAGCCGTTCGCGCAATATGCCATTTGTGATCAGCGTTGCGGCGATTTCAAGCGCAGCGATCACGCTGTTGGAATATTCGCGCGGTGCATCACAATCATCAAAGCCCAGAATGCCCCACCAGCAACCCTCGACAGTGATGGGTATCGTCAGCATGGAGTGGATACCTTGCAGTTCGAACTCGTGTTGTAAGTAGGGGCCGAGATTCGTGCGCTGATGAAAGAGTATCTCACCGTTCAGGCGAGCCTGATAAAATTCACGAGTGTCGTCGTTAGCGATAGCGACTCTCTTGTGGTTGAAGCGGGGATCGTTGATGTTTGAATATTCGGGAGCGGACGACCATTCGTAAATGAAGTTAGTCACATAATGATCTGGCCCCTGATCAACCACTTCAAACACCCAGGCCCGGTTGGTCTGGGTGGCTGCGCCCAGGGCAGCCAGAAAGTCGGCAATGCCCTTGCGCCATCCGCCGGGACGCATCAGATGGCGCGACGCTCGGGACACGGCCATAAAAAGCTCTGTTGAGTTCGGATTTGGCTTCTCCGGTATAACCCGGGGTGCATCTACTGAGTCTGACATCACATTACAGCTAGCAGTGGTTCCCGGTTAATGTAGCACTCTGCTGCCCGGGGTGCAGTATGCCTGCACAGACTCTTACCGGCGGCACCGGATGGGCCGCCATGGTGGAGAGGTCAAGTTAGCGATCCCGGTAGGTGTCGGTACCCGGGCAGCTGCACATAAAGTTGCGGTCGCCGTGTACGTTGTCGACCCGGTTTACCGCGGGCCAAAACTTGGCCGCGCGGGTGGCGGCGGTCGGGAATACCGCCTGTTCACGGCTGTAGGGCCGGTCCCAGTCGCCGATCAGGTCTTGCTGGGTGTGAGGCGCGTGGCGCAGCGGGCTCTGTTCATCGCTGCACTGTCCGCTCTTCACCTGCTCGATCTCGGCACGAATGCCTTTCATGGCCTCGATAAAACGATCCAGTTCAGCCTGGGACTCCGACTCAGTCGGCTCGATCATCAGCGTGCCCGGTACCGGGAAGCTCATGGTCGGGGCGTGAAAGCCATAGTCCATCAGGCGCTTGGCGATGTCTTCCTCGGTGATGCCGGTGTCGGCTTTCAGCGGACGAATGTCGAGAATGCATTCGTGGGCTACCCGGCCATTGCGACCCCGGTACAGCACCGGGTAATCGTCTTTCAGGCATTCGGCGATGTAGTTGGCGTTCAAAATGGCGATTTCCGACGACTGGCGCAGCCCTTCATGCCCCAGCATGCGGTTGTACATCCAGGTAATGGGCAGAATGCCCGCTGAACCATAAGGCGCGGCCGAAACAGCGCCGTTGCCTTTGGTTTCAACGTGGCCCGGCAGGTAGGGTGCCAGATGGGCTTTTACCCCAATCGGCCCCATGCCCGGGCCACCACCGCCGTGCGGAATCGCGAAGGTCTTGTGCAGGTTCAGGTGCGACACGTCGGAGCCAATAAAGCCCGGCTGTGTCAGGCCGACCTGGGCATTCAGGTTGGCACCATCGAGATACACCTGGCCGCCGAACTCATGAACGATGTCACACAGTTCCCGCACCCCTTCCTCATACACGCCGTGGGTGGACGGATAGGTAATCATGCAGGCCGAAAGCCTGTCGCCCGCGGCTTCGGCCTTGGCACGCAAATCAGCCAGGTCGACGTTACCTTCATCGTCACAATTCACGATCACCACGTCCATGCTCATCATCGCCGCCGACGCCGGGTTAGTGCCGTGGGCCGAAGCGGGAATCAGGCAGACGGTGCGCTGACCTTCGCCAATGGCCTGCTGATAGCGGCGAATGGCCAGCAACCCCGCGTATTCACCCTGGGCACCCGAGTTGGGTTGCAGCGAAATGGCATCGTAACCGGTGATCTCCGCCAGATCCCGTTCCAGATCCGCCAGCAAGCGGGCATAGCCCTGTGCCTGTTCAACCGGGGCAAAAGGATGCAGATTGGCAAATTCCGGCCAGGTGACCGGAATCATCTCGGCGGTGGCGTTCAGTTTCATGGTGCAGGAACCCAGCGGGATCATGCCGTGCACCAGGGAGTAATCTTTGTTTTCCAGCGAGCGGATGTACCGCAGCATCTCGGTTTCGCTGTGGTAGCGGTTGAACACCGGGTGGCTCAGCACCGCATCGGTTCGGCGCTGGGCCGGGTCGATACCAATTGTGTTATCGGTCAGCAACTGGGCATCCAGCTCAGCGATGGTTAGACCATGGTCGTCGCCCAGCAGAATGCTGAACAGATCCAGCACATCAGCTTCGGTGGTGGTCTCATCCAGACTGATACCGATACGGCCATCGCGGAAGTCGCGCAGGTTGACCAATTGGCGATGCGCGCGGTCGTGTACGCTGGCATCGAAGCCACTGAGAGTCAGGGTATCGAAGAAACGGTTTGGCACCCCGATGCCGCTCTTCTGCAAGCCCAGCGCCAGAATCGCCGTCAGGCGGTGCACCCGCTCGGCGATGGTCTTCAGACCCTCAGGGCCGTGGTAAACGGCATAGAATGCTGCCAAATTCGCCAGCAGGGCCTGGGCGGTACAGATGTTCGACGTCGCCTTTTCGCGGCGAATATGCTGCTCCCGGGTCTGCATCGCCATGCGCAGGGCAGTGTTACCGCGTGAATCGACCGAAACCCCGATAATACGACCGGGTACCTGGCGTTTCAGGTCTTCGCGGGCAGCAAAGAAAGCGGCGTGCGGGCCACCATAACCCATCGGCACGCCAAAGCGCTGGGCCGAGCCAAGCACGATGTCGGCACCGAGTTCACCCGGTGATTTCAACAGCATCAGTGCCAGCAGGTCGCTGGCGACGGCGACCATAGCGCCCTGAGCCTTGGCGCTGGTAATCAAACTGCCCAAATCAGCAATCTGACCATCGGTACCGGGGTACTGAAACAGGGCGCCGAACGGTTTGTGTTCGCTGATGCGTTCAGCGGGCGCAACCACCAATTCAAACCCGAAATGCTCGGCCCGGGTTTCCAGAACGGCCAGGGTCTGCGGGTGCACATCGTCAGCGACAAAGAAAACATTGCTTTTGTTACGGCGGTTAGCGCGCTGGCACAACGCCATCGCCTCGGCGGCGGCAGTGGCTTCATCGAGCAGAGAGGCGTTGGCCAAATCCAGCCCGGTCAGATCCATGATGATCTGCTGGAAATTCAGCAGGGATTCGAGCCGGCCCTGGGAGATTTCCGGTTGATACGGCGTATAGGCGGTGTACCAGGCCGGGTTCTCCAGAACGTTGCGCACAATCACGGCCGGCAGTTGGGTGTTGTAATACCCTTGGCCAATGTAAGAGCGAAACACCTGATTCTGACTGGCGATCTGCTTCAATTCAGCCAGTGCCTCAACTTCACTCAAACCCGGCTCGACCGCCAGCGGGCGTTGCAGCCTAATGGCACCTGGGACTGTCTGGTCGATCAGTTCACTGACGTTAGCCAGGCCCAAAGTGGAAAGCATGGAAGCCTGTTCAGCCACATCCGGTCCGATATGGCGCTGGGTAAAGCTGGCACCGACCAGTTGGGCGAGGGGTTTACGGGTAAGTGGCAGCTTGGCGTTCATGAGGGTGCCTCGGGGTAAGAGAGTGGAACTGACAGTAAAAAAAGGTTCTGTCGACTTAAGGTTCTGACTTTGTAATCAACTGAGTGTCAGGTGCCGGGTATGCCGATCCGGGGAAGTCCGCAACATGGATGTTGCGGTCTAGGCCCCATGGATGGGTTAACGCCGACCCCGGAGCGGCATACCCGGTGCCTGACACGGACCTCAGGCACCAAGGCACACCCGGCCTCCAAACCGGACGCTGCTAAGCGTCCGTTGAAGTAATATTTGCCTGGTACTGATCTGCAGTCAGCAGGGCGTCCAGTTCGGTATCGGCGGCGGGCGTCAGGGTGAAGATCCAGCCATCGGTATAACAGGCTTCATTGATGGTTTCGGGCGCGTCTTCGAGGTTGTCATTGACGCTGGTGACGGTGCCTGAAATGGGGCTATAGATGTCACTGGCGGCCTTGACTGATTCGATGACCGCACACTCGCCACCGGCACTTAATTCCTGGCCGACTTCTGGCAATTCAACAAACACCACGTCACCGAGCTGAGTTTGGGCATGGTCGGTGATGCCAACGGTGACGGTGCCATCGCCGTTGTCGCGCACCCATTCGTGGCTTTTCGCGTATCTCAGTTCGGTCGGAATGGCGGTCATCGACGTGTCCTCGAAAGTTGATCTTAAAGTCAGGTTTGGCAAGCCCGGAAACACAAAACCGGCGCGGGCGCCGGTTTTGACAGGTAACCCGGATGCAGCGGTCAGGTTGCCAGTATTCGTTAACAGAAAGGGTAGCAATGGCCTTTCATGATGACAACAAATATTTCTTATAGGAAACAAAGGCGGATCATCAGAGAACGAGCGTTCCCTGCCTGTGGTGCCTGTGCGATACTCAGTGCCTTACCAGTGATCACCCACCGTTACAGCGAGCCCGGCGACGCATGTCAGACGAACCGCATTTCCTGAAGCAGGCCGCCGAAGAAGGCGAGACCAAAGCCATGCGCATTGCCCGCAAGAGCGCTACAGAAGCCACGCTGGAGCCATTACAGCTGGGCCAGCGTGTCCGCGCTATACGACTGAGCCAGAACCTGACTCTCGAAGAAGCCAGCAAACGCACCGGGCTGGCCCGCTCCACGCTGTCGAAAATTGAGAACGAGCAGATCTCACCGACCTTCAGCGCCGTGAACAAGCTGGTCCACGGGCTGGGCATCGATATTCCCCAATTGTTCGCCCAGCCACGCACTGGTGCAAGCGCCGGCGGCCGCCGCGACATCACCCGCAAGGGCGAAGGCAAGCCCCACCCAACCCCCACCTACGAACACGAGCTGCTCGCCACCCAACTCACCCAGAAGAAAATGGTGCCATTCCGCACCCGGGTCCATACCCGTACCTTCGACGAGTTCGGCGAGTGGATCCGCCATGACGGCGAAGAATTCCTCTACGTCCTCTCAGGCTCGATCCTCTTCTACACCGAATTCTACGAGCCAGTCACCCTAAACGAGGGCGATTCCGCCTACTACGACTGCACCATGGGCCACGCCCTGGTCTCCACCAGCGACCAGGATGCCGAGGTGCTGTGGGTGACGGCTTAGCTGGGAGGCTTCTTTAAGGTCGGTTGAATTGAAGCCGAGGGCAGAAGTCGCTTTGGCCACCGGGTACTGGCTTGGCGGGTCGCTGCAAGTACATCCATGTAAGCTCGGCGGTCCCCATCCATGGGGACCGACGCCCCGCCAACCCAGTACCCGGCACCCAAAGCTGGTCTGCGTGGTTGAATGGGACTCCTGCTTTCTCGTGTTTCCTATTGGAAACACGGTGGTGTTGTTGCATTATGCGGTTCACTCTACTTTTCTGAATGGGCTTCCGGGCTGCTTAACCGCCAATAGGTGATCTATGACTGATAGCACAGATTCTTTGAAAACTACGCCGCTGACTGACCTTCATGTTGAGATGGGCGCGCGCATGGTGCCGTTTGCGGGTTACTCGATGCCGGTTCAGTATCCGCTGGGGGTTAAGCAGGAGCATTTGCATACGCGGTCTGCTGCGGGGCTGTTTGATGTCTCGCACATGGGGCAGCTGAAGCTGCATGGTGAGCAGGCGGCGGCTGAGCTCGAAAAACTGGTGCCGGTCGACATTATTGACTTGCCGGTGGGTAAGCAGCGTTATGCGATTTTTACCAGCGAGACCGGTGGCATTCTGGATGACCTGATGGTTACCCGGTATGAGGACTGCCTGTACCTGGTGGTGAATGCGGCCTGTAAAGAAGCCGATATCGCCCATTTGGAAGCGCACTTAAGCAACGGCGTTACGCTGGAACGGCTCGACGACCGGGCGCTGGTCGCGCTGCAAGGCCCGAAGGCGGTGGACGTGTTGGCGCGGTATGAACCGGCCGTCGCCAGAATGGTGTTTATGGACAACTGGCAACTAACGCTCGATGGCGCCGACTGCTATGTCTCGCGCAGCGGCTATACCGGTGAAGACGGCTATGAAATCTCCATTCCGGCAACCGATACCGACCGCCTGATTCGGCGCTTTCTGGCTGAGCCTGAGGTCGAGCTGATCGGTCTGGGCGCGCGGGATTCACTGCGCCTGGAAAGTGGCTTGTGCTTGTACGGTCACGACATTGATACCACCACGACACCACTGGAAGGCAGCCTGATCTGGGCAATTTCCAAACCGCGCCGCGCCGATGGTGAACGCCCGGGCGGGTTTGTGGGTGCAGAAGTGATTCTGGGGCAGATAGCCAACAAAGACTGGCAGCGCAAGCGGGTTGGCCTGGTCGGTACTGGCCGGGCGCCGGTGCGTGAAGGAACGGAGCTGTTTAACGCCGAAGGCGATCGCATTGGTGTGGTTACCAGCGGAACCTTTGGGCCGAGCGCCGAGCTGTCGATAGCGATGGGCTACGTCGAGACCGCTTACAGCGCGCTGGAGACCGAGGTATTTGCCGAAGTGCGGGGCAAGCGGCTGCCGATGACGGTCAGCCGCATGCCTTTTGTCGAGCAGCGTTATTACCGGGGCTGATCCGTTAATCGAAGGCGATTTCGCCCTCGGCAATCAGGCTATCGTACGCCGTGTTCAGGGCGTTGATGACGCGTGGATCGGTCTCCGGGTTCATGGCCAGGTAGAGGCCAACAGTGCGTATGCGGAAGGCTTCCTCGACATCAGGGTAGCCGCTTTCTGCAGCGATTTTGAAGCCATTGATATCTGACGTGATCCATACATCAATCAGGTCGTTGGCCAGGCGCTGTGCGTTGAGCGATTCGTTTGGCAGCGTCGAGACTTGATAACCCTGTCCCTGTAGAAAGGTCGTCGCAGCATCGCCTTCATAGCCGCCAATGCGCAGCCCGTTCAAATCGCTCAGGCTATCGATGTTCAGATTATGGCCTTCTTTCGCCAGCAGTATCCAGTTATACTGGCCGACCGGGCCCACCCATTCAAACAGCGCTTCCCTTGAGTCAGTACGACCCGTCGAATACACGCCGTAATTGGGTCGTTCCACGGCCCGCTCATAGGAAACCGACCAGGTACGCAGCCTCAGTTTGAAGTCGATGTTGGCTTCATTGAACAACTTCTCGACGATTTCGGTGGCAGTGCCACCTATGTCTTCGATGTCGTGTTCATAGGCAGCGCCTTCCAGGCTGTAATTGAACGTACCGTAGTTTTCGGTGTAGAGATTGATGCGTGGCAAGTCTTCAGCGAACAGCGATGCGGGCATCGTGCAGGCGAACAGCAACACAAATCGGCGAACAATGGGGTGGGTCTGCATTGAAACGTTAACCTTTTCTGTTTATTTGAGTTAACGACATCCCTTCCGCAAGAGCACATTCCGCTCCCTGGACTCCATTAAATGCTAACCAGTACGGCAGTGCACTTTATTGGAGTAACTACGAAGCCAAAGACTCCATCGTATAAATATTGCATTGATCTCAGCAATAAACTAGCCAGCCGCGCAGCGTTGTGCAACCGCTAATCGGGATATGCAGGAAGTTTGATAGGAATTGACAAAAAAGCCCCCGGTTTAATGGACCGGAGGCTCTGTAAGGAAGTGCGATTGCTGAAACCAGATCGGTCAGGCGATCAGTTCACGCGCGATGCCAGCCGCCAGCCGGGCGTTGTTGAACACCAGTTGGATGTTGCTGGCCAGGCTGTCGCCGCCGGTCAGCTCCGCAACCCGGGCCAGCAGGAAGGGTGTCGATTCCTTGCCGCTGATGCCCTGGTCGACCGACTCAGCCAGTGCCTGGTCGATAGCGGCCTGAATCTTGGCCGGGTCCATGGCGTGAGCTTCGGGAATTGGGTTGGCGATCACCACGCCACCGGTCAGATTCATACCCCATTTGGCTTTCAAAAAGGCGGCGATATCGGTGTCGCTGTCGAGGCGGTAATCGACGCTGTGTTCACTGGTGCGGGTATAAAAAGCGGGCAGCGAATCTGTCTGGTAACCGAGTATCGGCACGCCCTGGGTTTCCAGATACTCACGAGTCAGGCCCAGATCGAGAATCGATTTGGCGCCGGCACAGACCACGGCCACAGACGTATGTGCCAGTTCCTGTAAGTCGGCCGAGATGTCGAAACTCTGCTGGGCACCTCGATGCACGCCGCCGATCCCGCCGGTTGCAAAGACACGAATACCGGCCATGTCGGCAATGATCATGGTAGCGGCGACAGTGGTCGCACCATGCTGACCCTGAGCAACCACAAAAGGCAGATCGCGGCGGGAGCATTTGGCGACTGACTGACCGGCCTTGGCCAGGGTGTCGATTTCATCACCGGTCAGCCCCGCTTTCAGGCGACCATTGATGATGGCAATAGTGGCGGGTACTGCGCCAGCATCGCGAATAATCTGTTCCACTTCCTTGGCGGTAGTAGCGTTATCCGGCCAGGGCATGCCGTGAGAGATGATGGTGCTTTCCAGCGCGACGACCGGCTGGCCTTTAGCCAGAGCGTCCGCCACTTCAGGTTTGATGTCCAGATATGTGTTCATCGGTCGAGTATCCATTGATTAACAGTTGTTTCGGTAAGGTGCGGGTGGTTGGCACCGCTAGATTCCAGCGTCAGCCCGGCACAGCCGAGGCTGAAGGCTGCTTTGTGAGAGAGCTCCCAGTGCGCACGGTCGGCATGAATCAGCCCGGCGACAAGTGCATCGCCCGCACCGGTGTCGCTGGCGATGTGGGCCGGGTAAATACCCTGGCGGTGCTGGTGCTGGTCGGTGCAAAGCATCAGGCCATCCCGACCCAGACTCAGAGCTACGGTTTCAACCCCCCGGGCCAGCAATTGACTGGCCAGTATTTCCGGCTCGATATCGGTTTCACCCAAAAGAGAGCCCGCCTCGGAGCAGTTAACCTTCAAAACGGTAAGATGCGGCAGCAGAGGTTTCAGGCGAGGTGCCTTGGCGGTGGAGACCGCATCGGCATAGAGCGTGCCTTTCAGCGGCAGCGTTGCCAGCCAGTCCAGCGTCGCCTCGGGAACATTGGCTTCAACCACCACGGCATCGGCCGCCACCAGTGTAGAGCGCATCGGCGCCAGTATTTCCGGCGTCAGCGCTTCGGCAATGCCCATATCAGCCAGGGCGCCGATTAGCTGACCCTTGTGATCGTTCATCGCCAGATACGTGCTGGTCGGCAGGCTGGGGTGGCGCAACAGGCCATCGGTTCGAATGCCAGCGGCAGCAATGCGCTGGTGCAGCCAGTCGCCGTTATTGTCGTTGCCGAGCAGGGTGATTAACGTCACGTCGTGACCCAGATGCGCCAGATTTTCGGCAATGTTGCGGCCAACGCCACCGGCGCTTTGCGACAGGCTACCCGGGTTGGAATCACCAGACCGATACGTTGCGTGACAGCGACCGGTCAAATCCACATTGGCACCTCCCAGCACCACAATCCGATCCTGATCGGGCAGCAAATAACCCTTACCCAGAATCACGCCCTGACGCGTCAGCCGCATGATATGCCCGGCCACAGATTCGCGGCTAAGTCCCAACTGATCAGCCAGCTGCTGTTGGGTAGCCATGGGCGTGGCGCGGATGGCGGCCAGAAGTTGTAGTTCGATTTCGGTCATTTTCAGCCTGATTAACAAATGTTAATTAAATAACAAGTGTGAATTGTGCCTTTGTGTCGGGGGTGATTGCAAGGGTTGGTTTTGTAGGAGGCCACTCTGTGGGCGACAGAAAGTATCCGGGCTGGTGATTAAAACGATTGCCAGTGATGAGGGGCGGAGGCTCAGACAACAAGAAAAGCCTAGCGATGCCAGGGTAGGTAAGCATTGAGTGATGACTGAAAAAGGGAGTATCTAACTTTGAATGGTGCGGACGGAGAGACTCGAACTCTCACACCTTACGGCACCAGAACCTAAATCTGGCGTGTCTACCAATTCCACCACGTCCGCAAACTGACCGGGTTGTCTCAGTCAGGGAGCGGCATGGTAATGAATTCGACACAGGCGCGCAATAGCGCTGAGTCGTTTTACGAACAGGCATTAACTCGAATTAGGGAATTCTCTGGAAAGACAAGCGCCGGGTGCCGGGTGTGTCTCTGTGGGGAAGTCCGCAGCAGGGATGCTGCGG
>NZ_JBBECH010000055.1:0-21057 GCF_040881935.1 Saccharospirillum sp.
GGGGTCGGCGTAGATCCGTCCATGGAGCCTAGACCGCAGCATCCATGCTGCGGACTCCCCCACAGAGGCACCCCAGGTAACCGCCGCTTATCGACTCAGTAAACGCCGACTCCGAAACGTGGGTTACTCGGTGTTCCCCGGATTTAGCGCATCGACCGCCATCTCGGCCATGATCCAGTCCTGAAAAGCTTTCATCGCCGGGGTCAATGGCCGGTTTTTCCGGTACACCAGATAAAAGGATTTGGACAGTTCCAACGGAATGTCCAGCGGCGCGACCAATTCCCCCGACTGGATTTCCTCGCTGATCAAGCTGATGTCTGAAAGGGCGACGCCAAGGCCCCGCGCTGCGGCCTGAGCCGTCAACAGGCCACTTGAAAGAAACATGCCCTTACGGGTCTCCCGGTAGTCCGTACCGGCCGCTTCAAACCAGGCGCGCCATTCATCCGGGCGCTTGCTGACATGCAACAGGGTATGGCGGGTGATGTCTTCGGGTAAGTGAATCGGCTTATTGTTCAGCAGGCTGGGCGTGCATACCGGAATCAACGCAGAGCGCTTCAGGAAGCTGCATTCAACGTCATGCCATTGGCCATCACCGAAGTAGACCGCCATATCGGTATCGCTGTGTGCAAAATCGATCAGGCCAGTGGAAGCCGACAGTTCCAGTTCAATATTGGGGTGGGTATCGTAAAACCGGCTGATGCGGGGCAGTAGCCAGCGGTGCAGAAAGGCGGGCGCCACCGAGAGGTTCAGTTCACCGGTGCCATGCGCCGAGACCAGGCGCTGCGTGGCGCGTTCTATGTCTGACAGGGCTTTTTGAACGGTGCGCAGATAATCTTTACCCGCCGACGTCAGCTCGATTCGCCGCGTTTGGCGAATGAACAACTCCACCTCCAGAAATTCCTCCAGCGATTTTATCTGATGACTCACCGCTGAAGGCGTGACAAACAGCTCCTGACTGGCCTTTTGAAAACTGCCCAGGCGCGCGGCCGATTCAAAACTCTTTAGGCTGTTGAGCGGGGGTAGGCGTTTAATGGTGTTGCTCCATTTAAAACAGGTGCCAGAAGTGACAGACACAGTCGCGTGGTCAGGCCCGAATACCAGGCCATCTTTGCATAATCAATAGTCGGAATCGGTGCAAACTGCAAGTCGAACGCTGGGTCTCAAGTGGCTTCAGGCTCGGTTTCAGTGACTGCACCGTTTGCAAATGCCGTGTATTTCAAGCGGGGTTGAACCGATGCGGAAACCACTGGCATCGGCACTGTGCTGCAACTCGCTCATTAAGTCGGAGCCCAGGCCAATCTCTTCAACATGATGGCACTGATCACAAATCAACAACTGAGGAACCCGGTGCACATGGCTACAGGCGATGTGAGCGCACGCCATAAACTGGTTGGTGGTGGCAAGGCGATGAGCGAGACCGGCATCGACCAGAAAGTTCAACATTCGGTAGACCGACATGGCCGCCGGGCTTTCACCGTAAGCGCGGTCATGATCGCTGATCAGATCATAGGCGGACTTGGGGCCGTCGGCCGCCAGCAGCAGCTCAAGGATGCGACTGCGCTTGGGGGTGAGGCGTTCACCCCGCTGTTGGCAGTGCCGACTGGCTTTTTCAAGAATGGCCTGGGTGGAAGGCATGGCAACAAATCACGTTCGTTAAATCGAAGCGCTAGTGTACCGCGTCGCCGGGTTTATGAGAAACCTCAGGCGGCGTTTACCAACTGCTGTAACCGCACTTCTATTTGCTGCATTGCCTGCTGATCCAGCATGCCCACGCGCAACCGGCGGTAGAGTACGTCTTCGGCCTTGCAGGCGCCTTCATAGCCCATGGCCCAGGCCAACTCGGCGTCAATATAGGGTGCGCCGCTGACAAGGCGTTGGCTGGAGCCCGCAGCCAGCACCTGGGGTGCCCGGTCTCCGTAGGCTTGCCAGAGGTAATCGGCGATGTCGTCGGGCAGGTCTTTCAAGGCCGATTCAGCGGCGGCGGTGTCGCCATTGGCACCGGGCAGGCGCAGTGTCTGAGTTTTACAGGGCCCGGCTGATAAGCCCTTTGCCTTAACCACGATGTCCATGCAGTCTTCGGCCATCCGGCGCCAGGTGGTCCATTTGCCACCGGTCAGGCTGAACAGGCCTTTGTCCTGAAGCACAACGTGATCCCGTGTCAGGCCTGACGTAGAGGCTTCATCAGGGTCGGCGACCAGTGGGCGCAAGCCAGAGAATGTCGCGCTGATGTCGCTGTGGCTGACCGGCTCGTCCAGCCATTCGTTAATGTGTTTGATGATGTAGTCAATTTCAGATTGGCTGGCCTCGGGCTTATCGCTTAGCTCTGCCGGATCATCCGTCGTACCGACCAGGGTTTTGCCCAGCCAGGGCAGCATGAACAGCACCCGGCCATCCTCTGTCTCTGGAATCAGAATGCCACGGCCGTCGGGCAGCAGAGTTTTGTTCAGAACAACGTGAATACCGCTGGAGACGGTCATCAGGGGTTTGGCATTCGGGTCGGCCTGCAGGCGCAGGGTGTCGGTCCAGGGGCCGGTGCAATTGACCACGGCTTTGGCTCGTATGGTTAGCGAGCGCTGACTGATCAGGTCGGTGCAGCGTGCACCCGCGACGGTACCGTCGTCGTGTTTAAGCAGCTCGTTCACCTCAACGTGGTTGGCAACAGCGCCGCCCTGTTCAACCGCTGAACGCACCATAGCGATGCCAAAACGCGCATCATCGAACTGGCCGTCCATGTAGCTAACACCGCCTTTGAGCGGTTTGATGTCCAGGCTCGGGCAGGCCCGCTTCATTTCCGCGGTGCTTTCGATGCGCGACTTGCCCAGGCGCTGTGATCCGGACAGCAAGTCATACAGACCCAGGCCGAACCGGTAGTAGGGCAGGCCGATGAGGCTTTTAACCGGCGTAATCAGTGTCAGTGGCCAGGCCAGGTGGGGCGCCATGGACAGCATGCGTTTGCGTTCGGCCAGGGCTTCACGCACCAGTTCGTATTTACTGTAATCAAGCCCTTTAAAGGCTTGCTCCAGGTAGCGAACACCGCCGTGAATGAGCTTGGTGGAGCGGCTTGAGGTGCCGGCCATGAAGTCTTGTCGGTCGACCAGCGCAGCGGTTAGTCCGCGGCTGAGCGCATCCAGCAACACCCCGGCGCCACTGGCGCCCCCGCCAATTACCAGTACATCAACCTCAGCGTTGGCAAGACGGTCCAGATGGTCGTCCCGGTTCCAGGGTTGAACGGTAACGGCTTGGTTGGTTGCAGCGGGGTTGGGCACAGACATGGTCGCTCCACGAAGTAGTTTATCGATAAGCGTTAGTCTAAATTTGTTTTCGAAAATGTCAAAATAATTTTCGTTAATGTTCGTTTTGGCTAATAACCTCTTAACGGCAGTCAATGAGCTATGTCGAAAAAAGTCGGAATAATCGACATAGTTTGACTCCTGTGTCGATGCCATCGACATGATCTGCATTATTGGCCTGGCCCGATGGCTGGAGTCGATGTCGTGTTCCTGACTACCCGAGGACCTCCTTCAGAAACTGACCAGTGAAGGACCGCTTCCGCTTGGTCAGTGTCTTAGGCGTGCCCTGAGCAATCACCCGTCCACCATGCTGGCCGCCTTCCGGCCCCATATCGATGGCCCAGTCTGCCTCAGCGATCACATCCAGATTGTGCTCGATCACCAGCACCGAGTTGCCCGCATCGACCAGTCGGTGCAACACACGCAGCAGTTTGTCTACATCGGCCATGTGCAGGCCGACGGTGGGTTCGTCGAGTACATAGAGGTTGTGCAGGGAGCGCCGACCTTTGTTGTCTTCCGGGGTCATGTTGGCCTTGGCCAGTTCAGCGACCAGTTTGATGCGCTGGGCTTCGCCACCGCTCAGCGTTGGGCTTTGCTGGCCGAGGGTGAGGTAACCGAGGCCTACGTCCTGCAGCAGGCTGAGGGCGTGGTGGACTTTGCTGATGGGGGCGAAGAAGTCGACGGCTGCGTCGATGTTCATCGCCAGTACGTCACCGATGTGTTTGCCCTTGTAGGTTACGCTCAGGGTCTCGTCGTTGAAGCGCCAGCCGTGGCAGACATCACAGGGCACCCGAACATCGGGCAGGAAGTTCATTTCGATTTTCTGTTCGCCCTGGCCACCGCAGGCGTCACAGCGACCCTCGCCCGCGTTGAACGAAAAGCGGGCCGGTGTGAAACCGCGCAATCGGGCATCGACGGTGCCGGCGAACAGTTTGCGGATGCTGTCCCAGATGCCGATGTAAGTGGCCGGGCAGGAACGGGGTGTTTTGCCAATGGGGGTCTGGTCGACCTCCAGAATACGGTCGATGTTTTCCCAACTTTCTATTTTTTCCGCACCTTGCCAGCGGATGTTGGTTTTGCTTTTTTTGTTCTGGCTGGCAATGGCTTGTCTCAGATTTGGGTAGAGCACGCCGCGTATCAGGGTGCTTTTACCGCTGCCGCTGACGCCGGTAATAGCAACCAGTTGGCGCAACGGTACACTGACGTCGATGTCGCGAAGGTTATTCTGATGGGCTCCGCGAATATGCAGGCTCTCCTGCTCCCAAAGCTGGCGCATCCCGGTATTGCGCAAGTCCGGCATGGGGTGGCGTAGCGGTTGCGAGAGCATTTGACCGGTGAGCGATCGTTTGTTGCTCATGATCTGTTTCAGGGTGCCGTGAGCGACGACTTCGCCGCCATTGACCCCGGCGCGGGGGCCCATATCGATCAGATGGTCGGCTTCGCGAATGGTGTCTTCATCGTGCTCCACAACAACAACGGTGTTGCCCTGTTGTTGCAGTTCGCGCAGCGTTTCGATCAGTTTGCGGTTGTCCCGGGTGTGCAGGCCAATGGTGGGTTCGTCGAGTACGTAGCAGACGCCTTGCAGACTGGAGCCCAACTGCGCGGCCAATCGAATGCGCTGGGCTTCCCCACCGCTCAGTGTTGGCGCGGCGCGATCCAGGCTCAGGTAATTCAACCCGACTTTTTGCAGAAACTGCAAACGGCTGTGCATTTCAGCCAACAGATCGCGGGCGATTGCCTGCTCCTTGGTGTTGAGGGTCAGTTTATCGAACCAGTGTTTCGCTGCATCCACCGGCAGGGCGGCGAGATCGGCAATGGAGTGGTCGCGAAAGCGCACGGCCAGTGCGGTAGGGTTCAGGCGTTGGCCCTCGCAACCAGGGCAGGTTTTTTCGGTCGTGCTGTCATCGTCCGGTTGCCAGGTGTTTTCTTCACCGGTCTGCTCTTCATCAAAGCCTTTGATCAGGCTGCCCGTGCCAAAACAGGTGGTGCACCAGCCGTGTTTGGAATTGTAGGAAAACAGGCGCGGGTCGAGTTCATCGAAGCCGGTGCCGCAGCTTGGGCAGGCGCGCTGGGTTGAGAACAGCCGGTCGTTTTTCTTGCTGGCTTTGCCGGTTTTGTCAGGGGCGACAATCACCAGCCCATTGCCAAGGCTCAGGGCTTGCTCAAGGCCCTCGGTCAGGGTGCGCTCGTTTTTGGGCGAGACGGTGATCTCGAGCAACGGCAGTTCGATATCGTGTTCTTTGTAGCGATCCAGCTGGGGCCAGTTGTCTGTCGGTTGATAGCTGCCGTCAACTCGTAGCCGGTCATAACCGCGACCAGCCGCCCATTCCGCCAGTTCCCGGTAGATGCCCTTGCGCGCGACCACCATGGGGGCGAGCAGGGTAACGGCCTGGCCGCGAAAGTCTTTCTGAATGCGGGCCAGAATGGCCGTTGGGGTTTGTGGTTCTATGGGAACATCGCAGTCCGGGCAATGCTGGGTGCCAAGCTTCACGTAGAGCAAGCGCAGATAGTGATAAATTTCGGTCAGAGTGCCCAGGGTGCTTTTACGCCCGCCGCGACTGGTGCGTTGTTCAATCGCCACCGCAGGAGGGATGCCGTAAATAGCATCGACATCGGGGCGTGACGCTGGTTGCACAAATTGCCGCGCGTAGGCGTTAAGGGATTCCAGGTAACGGCGCTGGCCTTCGCCAAAAATCAGGTCGAACGCCAGGGTGCTTTTGCCGCTGCCGCTGACACCGGAAATCACCGTCAGCTTGTCGCGTGGCAGGGTGACATCGATGTTTTTCAGGTTGTGTTCCCGGGCGTGGTGAACGCGAATGGTGTTTTCAGCTGCATGCTTCGTACGTGCCGAATAGGTTGCGGCGATTTCGGCAACGCCTTTGCCACCCTGAGCCAAAGACTGTTCATACTCCTGCAACGCCCGGGCGGTGTAGCCGCTGTTGCTGGCCATGACCTGAGCTGGCGTGCCGGTTATCAGTAGCTCGCCGCCGGCATCACCCCCTTCAGGGCCGATGTCGATGAGCCAGTCTGAAGCGCGCATTACATCCAGGTTGTGTTCGATCACCAGCAGGGAGTGGCCCGCTCCCTGTAACTGACGGAACGCTGCCATCAGCGTGGCGATGTCGGCGAAGTGCAGGCCCGTGGTGGGTTCGTCGAACAAGAAAAGAGTGTGTTCCCCTGCTTTGGTTTTGCCTTTCGTGCTGCTTGTTGCCAGGTGTCCGGCCAGTTTGAGCCGCTGGGCTTCGCCGCCACTCAGGGTGGGTACGGCCTGCCCCAGTTGCAGGTAGTTGAGGCCCACGTCGGCCAGGGGTTGCAGGCTGCGCTGAATGTCGGTTTCGTCTTTGAAAAAATCCAAAGCTTCGGCCACGGTCATCGCCAGTACATCTGCTATCGATAAGGCGTTTAAATGCTCTGCATCGGTCGAATTTGGCAGGAGTTTGACTTCCAGAATTTCGTCGCGAAAGCGTTTGCCGTCGCAGTCCGGGCAGCGCAAATAAACGTCGCTGAGAAACTGCATTTCCACATGCTCAAAGCCATTGCCCTGGCAGGTGGGGCAGCGCCCCTGACCGGAGTTGAAACTGAAGGTGCCGGGCGTATAGCCGCGCTCTTTGGAAAGCGGTGTAGCGACGAAACGCTTGCGAATGGTGTCGAATGCGCCCACATAAGTGGCCGGTGTTGATCGGGTGGTTTTACCAATAGGGCTTTGGTCCACCATCACTACCCGGTCGATGTGCTCCAGGCCATCGATGCTGTCATGCGCGCCGGGGGCTTCGGTCTGTTCGCCCTGATGTTTGAGAATGGCCGGGTACAGAATCTGGCGCATCAGGGTGGATTTGCCGGAACCGCTGACGCCAGTCAGACAGACCAGTTGGCCGAGGGGAATCTGTACATCAATGTTTTTCAGGTTGTGTTCGCGGGCGCCTTTGATGACGATGGCGGTTTCTGTCGTTTGATTGGTCTCGGCCGGTGCCGTGCTGACCTGGTCGGTACCATTCAGGTAGCGTGCGGTGAGGTTGTTCTTGCGTCGGAACAAAGCCTTGGGTGTCCCAAAGAATTCGACGTTGCCGCCCGCCTTGCCAGGCCCCGGTCCGATATCGAGAATGCGATCGGCCGCCAGAATGACCTGAGGGTCATGCTCGACCACCAACAGGGAATTACCGGCATCGCGCAGCCGGTGCAGTACCGTGACCAGCCGCTGAATGTCGCGCGGGTGCAGGCCGGTGCTGGGTTCGTCGAGTACGAAGAGGGTGTTGACCAGGGAAGTGCCCAACGCCGTGGTCAGATTGATGCGCTGCACTTCGCCCCCGCTCAGGGAGCGCGACTGACGGTCCAGCGTCAGGTAGTCCAGCCCGACTTCACACAGGTAGCCCAGTCGCGAGTGAATTTCGGTGAGCAATAGCTGGGTCGGTTCGTCGGTATCGGTGCTGGCCAGTTGCTCAAAGAAGCTGGCACAGCGCGCCAGCGGCAGTTGCATCATATCGGCGATGTTGAGGCCGGGCAGTTGCTGAAAGACGTCGTTCCCAAGTTCTGTGCCTACCGGAACGAAACGGGGCTGGCCCGCCAGAGCCTGTTCCGCGGCCGCCAGTGTGCCCACCCGCCACCAGAGTGACGCGGGTTTCAGCCGAGCACCGTCGCAGCTGGGGCAGGGGGTATAGGAGCGGTACTTGGAAAGCAGCACGCGAATGTGCATCTTGTAGGCCTTGCTTTCCAGCCAGTTGAAAAATTCCTGCACGCCATACCAGACGCCCTGGTCCCAGTCGCCTTCGCCCTCTATTACCCAGTTCTTGTGGTCATCACTGAGCTCGACCCAGGGCGTATCGATGGGGATACCGCGCTTTTTGGCATAGCGGATCAGGTCGCGCTGCACTTCTTCGTAAGCCGGCGTCTGTATGGGTTTGATGACGCCGTTTTTCAGGCTTTTGCGCTCATCGGGGATGACCAGGCCATAGTCGACACCGATGATGCGGCCAAAGCCCCGGCAGCTTTCGCAGGCACCTATGGGCGAGTTGAAGGAAAACTGACTTGGGCTCGGTTCCGGGTAATCGATATCGCACCGGGCGCAATGGTGGTGGCTGGAGAAGCGGGCTGCCTTGCCTGTTTCCCGGGCGTCATTCAGAGGGTAAACCAGCACGTGGCCTTTGCCGTAGCGCAAAGCCGTTTCCACGGCTTCGGTCAGTCGGCTGCGGTTGTCTTCGTTGAGTTTAAGGCGGTCTTGCACGACTTCCACCCGGTCGCCTTCGCGCCGGTGAACGCGGGCATAGCCCTGTTGGTTCAGCAGCTGCATAACGTCTTCGTCGCTCAACCGCTCCGGTACGTGCAGCGGTATGCACACCATCAGCCGTTGCCCGGCAGGCCAGTCTGCATAGAGATTGTTTACTACGCTTTGCGGTGTATCACTAACCACTTCATGCCCGCAGCGTTGGCAATACAGATGCGCCAGGCGGGCGTACAGCAATTTCAGGTAGTCGTTCAACTCGGTCATGGTGCCTACGGTCGAGCGCGAGGTGCGTACCGTGTTGCTTTGCTCAATGGCGATGGCCGGTGGAATACCCTCGATGCTGTCGACCGCGGGTTTATCCATCCGGTCCAGAAATTGGCGGGCATAGGTCGAAAAGGTTTCAACGTAGCGGCGCTGGCCTTCAGCGTAGATGGTATCGAACGCCAGGGTCGACTTGCCCGAACCGCTAACCCCGGTGACCACCACAAACTCCCCCAGCGGAATGTCCAGATCCAGGTTTTTCAGATTGTTCTGGCGCGCGCCGCGCAGGCGAAGGGTGTCATGAGGCATGGGAATGGCCTTCCGGTTTTGGGATTCAGGGGCGAGTAACTATAGGGTAACTATAAAGGAGCGAGGGAGTACGACCAAGGCTGGTCGATAGATGAATATGCCCACCGCTATTCCAAGTCGGGTACAAAATGAAAGCTTATAACTCTAGTTTCTGAGTTTGCGCCTAACCGAGTGCCTGGCACGGTCCACAGGCAACATTGCAACCCCAAACTCAGAAACTTGAGTTATAAAAAAAGGGGGACATGCATCCCCCTTTTCATTCGTTACCACCTGGTGATCAGGCCGCTTTGGTTTTTTCCCTGGCTTCCTGATGCTCAATGGCCGTGTTGGATGTCTTGCCATTAATGGCAATGGTTTTCGGCTTCATGGCCTCGGGCACTTCCTTGACCAGTTGAATGGTCAGCAGGCCGTGCTTGAGCTCGGCACCGCGCACTTCCACATGGTCGGCCAGATTGAACTTGCGTTCAAACGACCGGTAGGCAATGCCCTGGTGCAGGAAACGACGGTTTTTGTCATCGTCGTTGCTGGCTTTTTTGCCGTGTACAGTCAATACGCCGTTTTCGACCTGGAGGTTGAGTTCTTCCTCTTCAAAGCCAGCCACAGCCAGAGTAATGCCATACTCGTTTTCACCGGTGACTTCGATGTTGTAGGGCGGGTAACCGTTGGAGGTTTGCTCTCCGCGCAGGGCGGAATCCAACAGGTTGGCCATGCGGTCGAAGCCGATGGTGCTGCGGTACAGTGGTGTTAAGTCGATGTGTGTCATGGTCATATTCTCCTAACGAAGCAATATAATGGTCAGCCCCTGAGGGCACTGGTTAGATAGCAGTTGGGCTCTCATCGAGACGCCCTGCTGCACGACTTAAAATAGGGGTGAAGCTTTTGCTTTCAAGCGGTACAGAATTGTAAAAATTTTGTTAGTTTTCTGACGAAAGAGAAGCCGACACAGTACGCGAACGATAGCCCCGAAACAGGCTTTGATCACCCGGAGGCAAGCATTCAGTTTGCACCTTTTTCCGTGAAAGAGGTTCGCTGGTTAATTTGAATTAAGCAGGGGCTCATAAGCAGCCAGCATCAACGGCGCATCCGCCTGCTTCGGGTTGTGCAACTGCTGACGTGCGTGGCGCACCAATCGATGCAAATGCGCCCGGTGCCCAGGCACGCGAGCATCCCAAAAACCAGCCGGGTTGGTCACCGGCAGAGGGGCGCGCCGCCGGTTCAGGCTGACTCTCAACCACTCGTAACCCCGCCCGTTCTCGAACACTACGCCTTCCTGCAACACGCCAAAACCCTGGTCGTGCAGATACCGCCGCACCTGAAACAGATTGTTGGCCGGAGAAATCAGCCAGTCGGGCGGGTTGTTTGGATGTTGGGCCGTAACGTCACTGACAATCGCCTGGGTGACTTCATCGCCAACGCCTGCCAGAACCAGTAAGGGCAGACCTTCAGTAGATAGCTCCAGTTGCCCGGCAGGCAGAGTATGTAGCTGGTAGCCTTTCGCCCCGTACTGATCCAGCCGGGTTAGCAGGTCCGCCATAATCGAGTCGACCTGATCGACAAAATGCACCCGAGGAGGACGCTGGCTTTCCAGCAACGCCAGCCCCAACCGGCCATGGTCGCAGCACAGATCCCACACTTCATCGTACCCGGAGGGAATGGCATCAAACAGCGCTTTCAGTCGTGTGCCGAGCCGGGTTTTCAGGGGGGTATTTGTTATATCGACGTCGTTCATGACGTAATGGTAGCGTTAACCGGTGGCGGCGTCACTGAGCCTTTCAACCTCACCGATTGCGGTGCATTTGATATTGCAAATAAAAGTGATTCGCAATAACATTGGTGGTCTCGTTGCCAACGGAGTCCAGGTTCCCATGACTGAATCAATATCCCCCAGGTCCATTCGTTATGCCAGCCGGTTGCAGGGTGAGTCATTAACGGTAGGGTATGATGCCGCCCCCATTCTCAATGATGTTGATTTTCAGGTTCCGGATGGACAGGTGACGATTCTGGTCGGCCCCAATGGCAGCGGGAAGTCCACCCTGTTAAAAGCACTTGCACGGATTCTGACGCCGACTGAGGGGCAGGTTTTGCTCGACGGTCAGAACATTCACCGCAGTAAAACCCGGGAAGTAGCTAAAAAACTGGGCTTGTTACCGCAAGGGCCGGTTGCGCCCGAAGGGCTGACAGTGCGTGAATTGGTCGCTCAGGGGCGGTTTCCGCATCAGTCACTGCTGCGGCAGTGGTCGAGCGAGGATGAACGCGCCGTTAATGACGCGATGGCGGTCGCCAAGGTCGCCGGGTTTGCCGATCGGCCGGTGGATGGATTGTCGGGTGGTCAGCGCCAGCGTTGTTGGATTGCCATGGTGTTGGCACAGCAGACCGATCTGGTGTTGCTCGACGAGCCCACCACCTTTCTGGACCTGAAAGTCCAGGTCGATTTGATGGAATTACTGGTGCAACTGGCCCACCAGATGGGTCGTACTCTGGTGGTGGTATTGCACGAATTGAACCTGGCCGCGGCCTACGCCGATACTCTGGTGATGCTGCGCGATGGTGCCATTCTGCAGTGGGGCGCGCCGTCCGACGTCTTTACCAGTGCCAACCTAAAGGCGGTGTTTGATCTGGATGCCCATGTGATCCGGGACCCGCATTCCAAGCGACTGATTTGTGTGCCGACCTCCGCTCCGGAACCAGTTCAGCACGTTGAGGTAGGCGTTCGCATCGCATGACGGCCCGGGTTTCCCACACGGCGGACGACTCATCCGGTCACGGCACCACCGGTGCCTGGCTGATGTACAGCGCCGGGGTGCCCGTGATGGTGGGTGTGCTGGCACTGATGTTCGGCTGGCACATTGCTGTGGGTGCTAAGTCACTGCCGTTGTCGACGGTGTTGAATGCCCTGGTCCACTACGACGCCACCCTGTTTGACCATATGATCGTTCGCGATTTGCGACTGCCCCGCGCCGTTATCGCCGTGTTGGTGGGGGCTGCGCTCAGTGTGGCGGGTGCTCTGATGCAGGGTGTCACGCGCAATCCGCTGGCAGAACCGGGCATTCTTGGGCTGATGGCCGGGGCTTCGTTTGCCGTGGTAATGGCCATTGGCGTGTTTCAGACGGTACCGATTGTCTGGATGCCCTGGGTTGCGGCGGTGGGCGCTATGGTGACGGCGGTTGTGGTCTGGTTGATTGCCCAGTGGGCACCCGGCGGTGCGACGCCGCTGACATTGACCCTGGCTGGCGCGGCGATTACCGCTTTTCTGGGTGCGCAGATCTCGGTGGCGCATTTGCTCAATCAGGAAACGTTTGAACAGCTGCGGGTCTGGCTTGCGGGTTCTTTGTCGGGTCGGCGGGTCGATGTGTTGTCCGTTGCTGCGCCCTGGCTGTGCCTGGCGCTGGCATTGGCGATGGCATTGTCACGTAAGGTGACGGTGTTGGCCATGGGCGATGATGTCGCCCGGGGGCTGGGTGTTCGCACCGGCTGGCTCAAGGTGCAGGTGTTGCTTTGTGTGGTAGTGCTGACGGCATGTTCTGTTGCGCTGGCCGGGCCACTGGGCTTTGTTGGTCTGGTTATTCCTCATGCGGTGCGTCTGTTTATTGGTTCCGATTATCGCTGGATCGTGCCGTACTCGGCGCTGGTTGGGGGTGCGTACTTGCTGGGTGTCGACATTATTGCCCGCCTGGCGTTGCGACCCCAGGAAATGGCCACTGGCATTATGACCGCCATGGTGGGCGCGCCGCTGTTTATTCATCTGGTTCGGCAACGGGCGTCCTGATATGACCATGCGCTTGTTACATTACTGGGTACTGCGGCTTCCGGGTGAGCGTTTGTCGCTGAGACTGCCGGTCAGATCGCTGGTGTTGGCGCTGTTGCTGACGATCGGTCTGGGACTGTTGATCGCGGTTAGTCTGACCATTGGCAGTTACGACATGTCTCTGCGTCAGGTTCTCAGCACCTTGATGGGTGACGAAGTCTCCGGGCAAATGACCACTGTGGTCTGGGAATTTCGGTTCCCGCGCACCCTGGTGGCCGCTTTTGTCGGCACCATGCTGGCGCTTTCAGGTGCCGCTCTGCAGAACGTGACCCGCAACGGCCTGGCCGACCCTTCACTGGTAGGCATTTCCCAGGGGGCAGGTCTGGCTGTGGTCGCGTTGACCGTGATTTGGCCTGAGCAGAGCTCCGCGCTGCGGCCCTGGGTGGCCTTTGCTGGCTCTTTGATCGTAGCGGCCCTGATTCAGGGGCTGAGCTGGAACCGGCGCGGTGGCAGCTCGATACGCTTTATTTTGATGGGCATTGGCGTGGCCGCGTTCATCAGCGCGATCACCTCAACGCTGATGACCTACGGCCAGATCGACCGTGCCATGTCGGCCCTGGCCTGGCTCAGTGGCAGCATCAACGCCGCTGGCTGGAGTGAAGTGCGAATGGTCTCCGTCTGGTGCGCTGTGCTGATACCGCCGCTGCTGATTCTCAGCCGCTCGATGTCGGCCCTGCAAATGGGCGAAAATACGGCGGTGGGTCTGGGGGTTCGCGCCAGCGTTATTCGCTATGCGCTGATCAGCGTTGCGGTTGGCCTGGCCGCTATCGCCACGGCAGCGGTTGGCCCGCTTGGCTTTGTCGGGCTGATCGCGCCCCATATGGCACGGCGTCTGGCACGCAGCGGCGTTGGAATTCATCTATTTTTGACGGCCTTGATTGGCGCCTTTTTGGTGACCCTGGCGGACCTTCTGGGGCGTGCCCTGTTTGCGCCAATTCAGATTCCGGCGGGTTTGGTCACGGCCATCATTGGGGTGCCGGTGTTTATTTACTTGTTACAGAGAACTCAGGCAAAAAGCGCGCTGTGATGCGCCTGGCCGCGTTCGGGAATAGGAGTGTGTTTTGACGGCGTTTTGCGCACAAATAAGTCGGGATGTTGCCGAACCTTTACCGGGAACGGGCGGGCATCCAGGCTCCAATCTGTTGCTGAGCTGGCCCAGTGGTCGCTGGTCGAAAACTTTTAATCAGGCCAGGGATATGACTACCGGTGAAGTGGACGCCATTGTTGCCTTGGCTGAGGCCGGCCGGCGTCTGAATCTGATCGACCGGAAAACCCAGTCTTCGACGACGCACCGAGCGTATCTGATGCCGGAGTCGCGTGCCTTTGACGTCCCGCGCTCTGGCCTGATCGGATTTTTGTGCGCCCTGCACTCCGGGCAGTCGCTGGCCGCCTGGGAAGTCCCGGTTGTACCCGACTCTGTGGTGCTGTGCTGTACCCACGGCAAAAAAGACCGTTGCTGTGCCAAGTTTGGCAATGCGAGCTACAAGGCGCTAACCGCCGCGGCAGAAACACGGCCGGAGGCCATCGAAATCTGGCAGAGTACTCATCTGGGTGGCTGCAGGTTGGCTACGTCGATTCTGGTGTTCCCTCAGGCTCGAAAATACGGCCGTGTTGATGCGGATCTCGCCGATGCGTTTCTGGAGGCGGAAGTTCAGGACCGGCCGTTTTTACCCTGTTACCGGGGTGACCGGTTACTGACCCCGGCGCAACAGGTTGCTGAAGTAGCCGTGCGCGAGCAATTGTCGCAACAGAATGTCTGGCCGGAAGCGCTGGCGCTGGAAAGCGATATTGATCTCGATGGGGGCCGTAAGAAAATAATCCTGCACTGGCAATCTGGCACTGACCACGGTCAGTTTGGCGCATTGCTGACGCCCCATTCGGTTCGACGTTTTGGAACCTGCGCCGCCATGGACGATGACGAAGAACCGATCGTTCACGACACCTGGCAGGTGGTGTCCGTTATGTCAGAAGATCAGCTGATTGATCTGCTACCCCATTAACCTTCATCCATCTGCACACGGAGTCACCATGCCGATTAAAGTGGCCTTGCTGGCCAGAGTTTAGTTGGTCTAATTGCCAGGCACTCAGCTATTACAAACTCCGAAACTTAAGTGATCAACCCCGGAATCATGATCGGCGCCGGTACAGCAAATAGATAAAAAACGGCGCGCCGACGCCGGAGACAAAAATACCGGCTGGTAAATCCTGGGGTAGAAAGGCGGTGCGGCCAATTAGGTCGGCCAGCAGGACGAGGCAGGCGCCGGTCAGGGCGGCACCCAGGATGAGGCCGGTGCTGGTTTGGCCGGTGATGCGTCTTGCCAGGTGTGGCGCCATCAGGCCGACGAAGGCCATGCCGCCAGCGAAGGCGACGGCCGAGCCAGCCAGGCCGACGCTGCACGCCAGTAGCAACAACCGGTAGTGACCCACCGCCAACCCCAAGCCACGTGATTGTTCGTCGTTCATGCCCAGCAGTGTCAGTGCACGAGCCGCCAGTAATGCGACTGGAACCAGAACCAGGGTCCAGGGTAGCAGCCGGGTCACGTCTTGCCACTGGGCACCATAGACCGTGCCGGTCAGCCAGATGTAAGCCTGTACCGTGGTGCTCAGCGGGCTCATTACCAGTACCAGCGTAGCGACTGCTTTTAATGCAGCGGCCAGGGCAATGCCGACCAGTACCAGTCTGATTGGAGCAACGGCTGTGGTGCTGCGCGGCGTCCAGGCCAGGCCGTAAATGACAGTGGCGGTGACCGCTGCGGCGGCAATGGCGACCGGGGGGAGCCAGGTCAGACCGACGCTGCCAGCCAGCCAGGCGAGAAACAAAACGGCACCCAGCGCGGCTCCGTCGCTGATGCCAATGATGTCCGGTGACGCCAGGGGGTTGCGCACTATCTGCTGCAACAGTGCGCCGGAGACACCCAGCCCTGCACCTACCAATAGTGCCAGCAGGGCGCGCGGCAGACGCAGGGTATGGACGACAAAGCGATGCTCGCTGGTCTCAGGAGAAAACAAGGTGGCAATGATGTCTAGTGGCGGAATTTTTGTGCTGCCCAGGCCCAGGTAGACCAGCAATATCACCAGGGTTAAACCCAGTAAGGCCAGGCAGCGCCAAAGGGTCTGGCGGTGAAAAGCCAGTGCCAGTTTTTCAGACGAAGAACGTAGCAGGAAATGAGTGGTCATAAGGTCGGGCTGCGTTTGCGGGCGATGGCGATAAACACCGGCGTGCCGACGAGAGCGGTTAAAGCGCCTACCGGCACTTCCTGTGGCGGCACGATAAAGCGCGACAGGGTATCGGCCCCGAGCAACAGGCTGGCGCCGAGCAGAGCGGCAGCCGGCAGCACCCAGCGGTGGTCCCGGCCAAACAGTCCGCGTGCCAGATGGGGGATGATTAGGCCGATAAAGCCAATCATGCCTGCCAGTGCCACGGCTCCGCCGGCGAGCAGTACGATAACAAGCCCCAGCAATAGCCGGGTCAGCGCTACTCGTTGGCCGAGGCTGCGGGCTACGTCGTCGTCCAGCATCATCAGGTTTACCTGACGCACCAGCAGCGCGGTCAGCACGATGGCGATGCTGAAAAAAGGCAGAAAGGGAATGACCGAAGCCAGTGGTTTGCCGGCCACCGAGCCGCCCAGCCAGTACAGAATGCCCTCGAGGCTTTCCCGGTTCAGAATCAGAATGCCCTGGGTAAAGGCCAGAAACAGGGCGGTGATGGCGGCACCGGCCAGCACGATGCTCACCGGCGAATTACCGGCGGTACCGGTCATGCCAAGGCTGTACACCAGAAGGCCGGCCACGGCGGCGCCGAAAAAGGCGATGTAGATATAGTCCTGCAAACGGGTCAGCGACAGAAAGGTAAACGCCATCGCCACGAAGAACAGCGCCCCGGCATTGATACCGAGCAAACTTGGCGAAGCCAGGCCGTTGCGGGTCATCGCCTGCATCAGGGTGCCGGCAATGGCGAGGCTGCTGCCGACCAGAGCCGCCAGAACCGCGCGGTTCAAGCGATTGGCCCGCACAATAATATGCTCGATCTGGCTGGCGTCGTAGCTGAACAGGGCATCGATAACGGTGGCAAACGCCATGGTCGTTTGCCCCAGGGCAATGCTTGCCAGGCCGGTAGCCAGCAACAACAAAAGGCACAGGGCCAGACCCAGTGCCTTTACCGGAGATGTCGACAACACGGCAAATCCTCAGTATCAGTCGAGGCTAGCGTTATTCCAGACCATAGTGAGCAAAAACGCTGTCGACCATGCGCTCGGCGGCGATGGGGCCACCGCCCATGTTCCAGTCGACTTCATTGACCTGGTAGACCTGGTCGTTCTGCACCGCAGTCAGGGTGTTCCACAGTGGGTGGGAGGTCCAGCTGTTGAAATTCTCCATTACCGTCGGATCGGTTTCGGTCATGAACATGAAGAACACATCGGCGTTCATGCTGGGAATACTTTCCTTGCTGGTCAGCTTGACGCCCCAGATGTCTTCCTGATGAGCGGCAGGACGCTCGAAGCCCAGTTCGTTCAGGATGTTTCCGGCAAAGCTGGAGTAATAGATGCGCGCGTGGTCGTTGCGAAAGTTCAGCAATGCTACTTCCTGTGGCCAGGCCAGGTCTGAGTTGGACACCTGAGTCTGGAAATCCTGAATGCGGGCGTCCCACTGCTCGCTCCAGGCGTCGGCTGCGTCGGTTGTTCCGGTGGCCTGTGCCACCAGATCCAGGGTTTCCTTGAACTGGAATACCGTTTCATGCATCACGGTGGGGGCAATGGCGGCCAGCTGCGGGTAGATTTTCTCATGGCGCATTTTGGCACCGATGATGACGTCCGGGTTCAGCGCCGCAATGGCTTCCAGGTTTGGCTGAGTCTCCAGACCGACGTGGGTTACGCCAGCCAGTTCGTCGCGCAAATAATGGTACATCGGTTGCTCTACCCAGGAGTCGACAACACCAACCGGTGTGATGCCCAGGGCAACGGCTGCGTCATTGGCACCCTGATAAAGGGTAACGACGCGTTGTGCCGGGGCATCGAGTTCAGCGGTACCCATGGCGTGGGGAATGGTGATGGTTTCGGCGTGCGCGAATGAGAATGATACCGCTACAATCAGGCCAAGCAGTGCGGTTGGGACAAGGCGATTAGCCACAGGCAACTCCTGAGATAAGTTTGGAGTTGCTGATAGTATTGATAGTTGTTCTTATTATCAACCGTATTCTTGAGGAACACCGATGCCGGGTTTCTAGATTAGAGATGTGATGTGATTAACATTTTATCGCTTGCAAATGATAACTATTATCATTATTATTCATTTCGAAGGTCGATTCAGCGTTGGTCCTCGGGTAGGGAGCACGGTCCTGAACCGGGGTAAATGGACTTCGACTCATCAATGCCTTTGTCCACCCTCTGTCGCAAAGGCATTGATCGAGTACCAACAAGGTTGTTGAACACGCTGAATGGTTTCCAGCCGGGATTTCTCCCCTCCAATGTTAAATCCCGGCTGGTTTTTTATTAAGACGATACCCTTCACAAAGGAGTTCGACATCATCATGGAACTGCGTAGCAAACTGTGGGCACTGATCGCGACTACGCTGTTGTTCACCCTGGCTTTGTCACTCAATCCCTCCAGTATGACGATATTTGCCGGGTTATAACTCAAGATTCGGAGTTCGGCTTGGCTGGGTGGTATTGGTCCGCACCGGCCACCGGGGTTGCCTCTGAGGGGTCGGCGTAAATCCATCCATGGAGCCTAGACCGCAGCATCCATGCTGCGGACTTCCCCTCAGAGGCAACCCCGGCATCCGCCGCTCGAATTATGCGAACTCCGAACATTGAGTTATAACCCGGCGCCTGCCTATGTTTTATTCAGTTCATCGCCACCAGCCGGTCCAGACGTTCCAGATCATTGATCACCCGCCACTGGCCGCCACCTTCCATGACTCGCTTCTGCCAGGCGCTCAGCCGGTTTTCGTAGTCGCGCGGGTCGATGTTATCCCGGGTCAGCTTGGTGACGTTTAACGCGACCACTTCAATGCCAGTGACGTCGATCGGAAAATCGCGAACATGGCCTTCCGGTAAATCCTCTTCCAGGTCACTGAACACCAGAATGGTTTTTTTATCGGCATCGGTCTCGTTCAGAAAATCAATCGCCTGCAATACGCCTCCGGTAATGTCGGTGTGGGCACTGCCGCGAACCAGTTCGGAGGTAAACGTCTGCACATGGTGCTGGAACAGCCGTTTCTGGTCGTTGGCGGTGCTTGGCCGCACATCAAAGGTGGCCTTGGCGATGATGTCCTCTTCGTTGAAGCTGGCGCTGTCGATACGCGCCAGCGCCAGGGAATCACCGCTGTCGAGCATCGCCAGCAGGTAGTTCATGATGGTCTCAGCCTTGTCGAGTTGCTCGGTGTAGGTGCCCGAGGTGTCGATCAACATGTAGACCGCCCGGCTCTTGATCGGCGACTCGCCGCATCCGGCCAGCAGGCCGGTGCTGAGCAGCGCAGTGATCAGCAGCAAGGTCATGATGTTCCGGCTGAGTCGGGCTGAATCGGTAACGAGTTTCATTGGGTTACCTCCTGTGTGTCGGTGAGGACGGGTTCGACCTTGGTGTTTCGGTTGCGTTTTGGTTTGGTGCTGGCCGTCGAGGCCTCGTCCTGGCCGGGTGTCTTGTTGACTGGCGTGATCGTGTCGCTCAAATCCGGCGCGGTAGAGCGGTGGCGAATCAGTCGCTCGATGCCGAGCGGCACCATGATGATCAGGTCATAAAGATGCGCCAGTATTTTGCAGGCGTGATTGGCCAGGTTGCCAACCAAACGCAGCGCAACCGCAACCGTGCGCAACACACCGACGACAACCATGCCGAGCACACTGCGCAGCGAATGAATAAAGGACTCCAGCGGGATCGCCACAAAGGCCAGCGCGAACGGCAGGATAAAACCCATCACCATCTGGCCGATGGACGGAATCCAGCGGAACTGGGCTTCAACCACACCGACACCGGCCAGTGATTGTTGCAGGGCGGCCCGATCCAGCGCGAGCAAGTCACGCATATAAGCCAGCGAGGCTTCAATGGTGGCTAGAATGGTCAGCAGGGTGAGAGTGACCACAATCATGCGCCGGCGCATGCGATCGTCCATGCTGCCAATGACCGGGAACAGATGGGTGATGCGCAACGATTCCAGCAGGAACAAGCCCATGGCTATTTCAATCAGAATGATAACCAGTGCGGCAATATCAGACATGCGCATTGAGCCAATGGTTGCTGTGCCGCCCACCATTTCGGACATCGGCAGGGCAATTAGCTGAAAGTTAATCAACCCGCCCAGGGCTGCGATGATCAGTACCAACCCGGAGATGAAAAACTGGGTCAACGAGGACGACAGCAATGAATTGGCTGCGGCGTCTTCATTGTTGCGAATCGATTCATAGCGATCCATCTGCCCATCAATCATGCGGGTACGTTCTTCCAGGCTGTCGAGCGTGGTTTCGACCTTTCCCATCGTCGTTTTCAGCGTGCGCCACTGCGGGTGCATTTTGGCCAGGTGACCATGACGTTCCAGCGTGGCTTTCTGAAAGGCTTTCAGGGTTTCTTCGTGCGAGTCTTCAATCGCATCTTTAATGTTATCGAGAATCTTGTTCAGCGCCGGGTCGGCACTCTTGGGCAATGCCGAGATGGTATCGACCACATCCGACCAGGCCGGTGGCAGAGGGGCCGACAACGAACTGGCCTGATAATCCGCTTCGATTTTTTCGATCGCATCGGCCAGGGTGCGGTGCAGGCTGGGGTAGTGCGCCAGATCCCGTGCTACCAGGGTGCTAACCCGGGTGAATTCGCGTTCAATGGCTTTTTCCGAGGCGGTACGACCCAGGGCCATCAGCACATCACGATTGCGCTGGCTGAGCCGGTGCTCCAGTTTCAAGACAGAACGCGAGGCCAGACGCAGTGCGGTAAACACAGCGCGGCCGGTGGTGGAAAACAAGTGGTGTGCCTGTTGGCGCCCGAGATAGAGCACAGTAACGAGTAAAGCGAGCCAGATCGCGGCCGAGATGGCGGCGGAATCAGACCAGACAGTGAGCAGTTGTTGAAACATCGCAAAACCTCCGTTGAGTTGACAGGAGGGAGTGTTGGCCAGGGCGGTGAAAATTCTGTGAGTTTAATGGCCATGGCCCGCAGCGGATGCCGGTGTTGCCTCTGAGGGG